>NZ_JARZAH010000056.1:0-37394 GCF_029892145.1 Kitasatospora sp. GP30 | reverse complement strand
GTCTTCCGCACCGCTTCGGCCTCAGGAGGCCTTCGCCGTATCGGACCTGACGGCCCGTCCGACGTGTTGAACTTTAGCTCAGCTCCGCCCCGAAAAGCGAATCCCGGCCGCACTCTCAAGAATTACCGACACAGCAGAACAGGCGTCTCCACGCGGGCCTATAAAAGGCATGCACGCGCGAAAAGCCGCAATGGACTGCTGAAGGGGTGTTCCGGGAGAGTGGCCGCTCCGGGACCGTCCGCGCAGACACGTGTCCGGTGCTCCCAGCCGAGCGACTTGTGAACACTACTCCTCTTCATCGGCCGGGGCAAACCGGGCCACCCGGACAGTACGGGTGCAGCGCGACCGGCTCAGCTTCACGTACTCGCCGTTCGCCTGGTCGTTCTGCCGCACCCAGGCACGGGCCTCCTCCAGGTCGCGGCCGCCGGCCAGCTGGCGGGCAGTCAACCGCTCCGCTCGAAGGTCGTCGGCCGCGTCCAGGTACCAGACCTCGTGCAGCAGCTCGCGGGCTTCGGTCCAGCCGGGTGCGTCGGCAGCGAGGTAGTTGCCTTCCGTCACGACCAGCCGGGTGCTGGGTGTGACCAGATGGCGAGCCGCCACCGGCTCGTCGAGGACGCGGTCGAAGTCCGGAACGTAGATGTCATGGAACCGGTCGCCGGCGAGTCTGCGGAGCAGGGCCACGTAGCCGCGTACATCGAAGCTGGACGGCGAGCCCTTGCGGTGCCTCAGGCCGAGCCGGTCGAGTTGGCCGTTGGAGAGGTGGAAGCCGTCCATGGGTGCATAGGCGGCCGTGCCGGTGCCGGCGGCGCGGTTGACCTCGTCGACCAGGCGGCGGGCGAGGGTCGACTTTCCTGCACCGGGCGCGCCGGTCAGGCCGAGCAGCAGCCGCCCGCCCGTCCGAGGGGCGTGCAACCTGCCGAGCAACTCGCCGGCGAGTGCGGCGGGCTGGGCCTCGTCACGATGTTCGGTTCGACCGTTCTCCATCGCTCCATTGTCCAGTGGGCGGACTGTCCAGTGGGCGGAAACGACCCGGCTGTTCAGACAAGGGCCGGCAGGTCCAGCGTGAGGGTGCCGGCATCGGCGTCCAGCACAGCGGGCAGACCCAGCGGCACAGTGAGAGTGGACGGGCCGTGCCCGAACCCGAGCTCCCAGAGGATCGGAATCTCCAGCGGGCCGAGGCGCTCCAGAATCACGTCACGCACCCGGTCCGGCGCCCCGCACCCTTCCCAGGAGCCGAGCACGACTCCCCGCACACCCTCCAGCGCGCCGGAACGGAGCAACTGGGTGAGGATCCGGTCGAGTTGGTAGGGGTGCTCGTTGACGTCCTCGAGGATCAGCAGGCTGCCCGCGAAGGAGGGACGGGCGCTGGGCGTGCCGCGGTCGACGGCGAGCACCGACGCGCAGCCGCCGGCGAGGACGCCGTGAGCCCGGCCGGGGACGAGCGGGCCGGCCTCGGGACCGGTCAGGATGCGCACCGTCTCGGGTTCGAAGAGGGTGCGGCGCAGGTGTTCGGCGGTTCCGGGGTCGGTGATGAATGAGGTGGCCGCGGCCATCGGCCCGTACAGCGAGGCGAGGCCGAGGCGCTGGGCCACCTGCTCGTGCAGCACCGTGACGTCGCTGAACCCGATCAGCACCTTGGGCGGCACGGCGCTCAGCGCCGTCCAGTCGACCAGGTCGACGACCCGCTGTGCGCCGTAGCCGCCGCGGGCGCAGATGACGGCGGCGATGCCGGGATCGAGCCAGGCCTGCTGGAAGTCGGCGGCGCGCTCGGCGTCGGTGCCGGAGAAGTGGCGCAGCCGCGGATGGGCGCCGAGGACGTGGGGGGCCACCACCGGTTCCAGCCCCCAGGACCGGAACAGGGCGCAGCCGGCGTCGAGGCGGTCGGGGTCGATCGGGCCGCTGGGTGCCACCACGGCCACCCGGTCGCCGGGGACGAGTCGGCGCGGGCTGGTGAGGCCGCTGGATGCGGCGGAGGGGGTGGCCATGTGGGTCGTCCTTTGCGCCGGTTCAGGTGTTCGACCTTATTGTCACCGCTCAGCGGGCATCTGATGTCTGGGGGTGGACGACCGCGCACCGGGCTCGGTCGCTGATGGGCGGTCAGTTCACCGTGGTGGCCGGAGGTATCCGCCGGACGGCCTGTCCGGTTGGCTTGGTTGCGCCATGGACGTTCCCCCTCCGGTACGGCAGGATTCGGGCGGACTGTACAGCGGAGGACCTACCGATGAGCTCGTCGTTCATTCCGATGGACACACCGAATCAGCCCTGCGCTGCTCCGGCGGAGTCCACGCTGCCCCGGGTCTGTTCGCCGACCGGATCGAGCCGGTCGGCGGTCGCTGACGCCTCGTCGGTTTCCGGGTCGGTCACCGACTCCTCGTCGGGGTCCGCGCCGGTCGATGACGCCGCCTCCGGGCCGGCCGCCGCTGCCCCGGATGCCGTCGAGCGCTCGGACGCGGGCGCGACGACGGCCAACCTCCGTGCCGGCCTGGCCGAACGGCTGCGGTCCGCGTACGAGCAGGGGGCGGATCTGGGTGATCTGGCGGTGGCCAGTCATCAGTCGGTGAGCGAAGTCCGGGAGTTGCTCGCGCTCGCCGGTGCCGCGGCCGACGGCCAGACGGCGGCGGCTGAGCCTCGGGACGTTTCGGTGCCGGCCCAGCGGGACGGCGCACGGGCCCTGCAGGGGGCGGCGGATGGCTGGACGCCGCGCAGTGGGCGCCCCCGGCCACGGGTCCGGCGCCAACTGCCGCCGCGCCGTGCGAACCGGCCCGGCGCGCCCAGCGCCCCGGCTACCGGGGATGGACACGGCTGGGCGCCGGCCGAGCCACAAGCGCCGGCGGTCCCGGCGGAGCCGGTAGCGCCGTTGGGCGGTGGGGCCGAGGCGCCGGCGGTGCTCTCGGAGGCCCCACTGGGGGTGCTGATCGGCAGTCCGCGTCAGTCGGTTCCGCTGGGCGGGGCGCGTGCGGAGGACTCCCGTCGCCGGGTCGGCGCGAAACTGATCAAGGTGGGCCGGGGCACCGCACTCGCCGTGCTGCCCGCCTGGCGGCCGTCGATCGCGATCTCGGTGCCGACCGAGCTGCTGCTCGACACCACCGGGCTGAGCCGGGCGGAGCTGGCCGAGGCCGAGCTCACGGTCGTGGTGAACACCGAGGCCCTGCACGATCGGGAGCTGCAGCCCCGGGACTGGCAGGTGGCCGCCGAGCGGCCCGGGGCCCGTCGCCGTTCCTGACGGCTCCTCCGGTCTCAGTCAGTGCGGCGGGTTGGGAAGGTAGCCGTAGTGCACCGGGTCGATTCCCTCGCGTCCCTCGGCCCAAGCCACCCGGACGGCGGTGACCAGTTCGGCGAGGGTCGGCGGCCAGAGCGGTTCGGCCTTCGGATCGGCCAGCTCGGCGGGCGTCCACCAGCGCCAGTCCAGGATCCGGTCCTGGGCGTGGGCCTCGCTGACGTCGCCGACCGGGCCGCGGCGGGGGCCCCGGGTGACGTAGATGTGCTCCGACTGGCGGACCGGGACGCCCATCCTGGTGAAGTCGTGCTCCCAGGTACAGAGCAGCGGGCCGGGGCTCAGGTCGTGCCAGCCGGTCTCCTCGCGCAGCTCGCGCCGGGCGCCCTGTTCGGGGGTCTCGCCGGGGTCGATGCCGCCGCCGGGCGGGTTCCAGTGCGGGCCGACCTCGTCGTTGTCGGAGCGGAGCAGGAAGACCGCGCCGTCCGGGTCGATCACCACGGTCCTGGCGGCCTGACGGGGAGTTCGCATCCGGGCAGCTTGCCAGTGGGGCGCTGCCGGTGTCGACTCGCCCGTCCGGTGCGCCCTCCCCACCACCCGAGCGCCCTCCGGTGCTCCCGATTGCACTTCCCGGCGCACCGATCGCCGGACGCGCCCGCAGCACGGGGCGGTCAAACCGACCGTTCGGCAGCCGCTGCCCCGCTACCCTGTGGGCCATGCCAGCCCCGACCATCCTGCTGCCGCAGGACCCGCTGAACCCTCGGCGCGTCGACCCGCACTTCTCCTACGAGGCCCAACTGGTCCGTGGGCTGGGCGGCGAGACCGCGCTGGTCGACCATGACGCGCTGCTCGCCGGCGCGGCCGCCGAGGCGGTCCGGCAGGTGCCGGTCGGCACCGGTCCGGCCTGGTACCGGGGCTGGATGCTGCCGGTGGCCGCCTACGCGGGGTTCGTCCGTGCCCTCGCGCAGCGTGGCTGCCAGCTGCTGACCAGCGCCGCCGCCTACGCCACGGCCCACGAACTGCCCGGCTGGTACAGCACGTTCGAGGGAGCCACGCCGGACAGCGTCTGGCTGCCGGCCGCAGCCGACCCGGAGGAGCTCGCCCGGGCGGCGGCCCGGCTGGGCGGGCAGGGGCCGGCCATCGTCAAGGACTACGTCAAGTCGCGCAAGCACGAGTGGCACGAGGCCTGCTACATCCCGGACCTTGCCGATCTGCCCGCGCTGACCCGGGTGGTCGCCCGATTCGTCGAACTGCAGGGCGAGTTCCTGGCCGGCGGCGTGGTGCTGCGGCGGTTCCACGCGTTCGCACCCGCCGACGGCGGGGCGGCCGGGCCGAACGCCGCGGATCGGCCGGTGCGGGCGGCCGAGGCCCGGGTCTGGTGGGTGGACGGCGAGCCGGTGCTGACCGGGCCGCACCCGGACACACCGGAGCTCCTGCCCGCGCCGGACCTGACGGTGGTCCGCTCGCTGGTGCGCTCACTCGGCTGCCGGTTCGTCACCACCGACCTGGCTCGACTGGCCGACGGCGGCGGCTGGATGGTCGTCGAGGTCGGCGACGGCCAGGTCAGCGACCTGCCGCGAGGCACCGAGGTGTCCGGCCTGATCTCCTCGCTGATCTCCACGTAGCTTCACCCGTCAGCTCCACTGGTCAGCTTCGCGGCGTCCGGTCGCCGGGTGGCCGCTGGGCGGGCAGCCCCGCCTGGGTGGTGCCCTCGGGCGGGGGTTCGGCGGCCCGGGCGGCGGTGCGTGCGACCAGGGTGAGCGGGACCGCGGTCAGCAGCAGCACCCCGCCCAGGGCGGCGCCGAGCCATCGGTAGCCGGCCCAGGCAGTCAGGGTGGCGCCGGTCAGCGGGCCGCCGGCCAGGCCCAGCGCGCAGGCGCAGCCGGCCAGCACGGTCCAGCGGCCCGCCGGGTCGAGGGCGGCGGCCGCCCCGATCAGGTAGCTGAGCACCAGCGGGTAGAGCCCGTTCCAGAGCACCTCGCCCCCCGCGAAGCCACTGGCCGAACGGGTCACCGTGCTCACCGTGACACAGACCGCGATGGCCGCCGTACCGGCGCCGACCGGAAGCGCTCGCCCCGCGCGGTCGCCCAGCGCGTCGGCCGCCAGCACGCCGAGCAGTCCGCCGCCGAGCGCCAGGGCGAGCACCAGGCCGAGCCGACGCTCCGTCAGGCAGGCCTGGTGCAGCCCGATCTGTGCGCTCACCGCCCAGAGCGCGTTCTGCGCCAGCGACCAGAGCGCCAGGCTCGCCACCAGCGCCAGTCCGGCGCCGCGGCGCGGCAGGCGCGGCGGGGCCGGTTCGGTCGCGCGCCGGGCCGGGCCGGCGGGCAGGCGCAGGGTCAGCGGAAAGGCCAGCACGCCGAGCAGCAGCAGGGCCAGGAACGGCAGCGCGGGGTCCTGGCCCAGCCTGGGCAGCAGGAGGTAGAGGAGGCTGGCGGTGCCGGAGGTGGCGAGCAGACCGCGCACCGAGGTGCGGTGCGGCTCGGCCGCGGCGGCGATGCCGGTGGCCGCGACCGCGGCGGCGGTGCCCGCGCCCAGCCCGCCGAGCAGGCAGCCGGTGACCAGCAGCCGGGGCTGCCCGGGTGGCGCGGTACCGGCCGTTGCGGCGCCGATCAGCAGCAGGACCAGACCGAGCCGGGCCAGCCGCCCCTGGCCGAGCGCGGCGACCCGGCCGGCCAGGGCGATTCCGGCGCAGGCCGAGGCGAGCAGCAGGGCACTGCCGGCGACGCCGGCCTGAGCCGCCGTCAGACCGGAGTGCCCGATCAGGCGGCTGACGATGACCGGGGCCAGGTATCCGGGCAGTGAGCCGACCGTGAAGAGGGCGACCAGTGCCAGGCTGGTGGCGGCGGCCGGATGGGGAGCGTGGTGCGCAGTACTGCGCCCCGCCACGCGAAGGCGCGGGGACATGGGCTCGGGGCCTCTCGACCTCAGGGGGATTCAGGAGCGCGCCCCGCTCTCCCCGCACGGTCGCCCCGCATGTCTACCAGGTCGGGGCGCCACCCGCGTACCAGATGGCGCCCCGTTACCCGGAAGTCGGCCGTGTCGGCGCGGAGCCGAGACCGCCACGAGATCCGTCCGTGATCGAACGACCCGTCAGCCGGCTACCTCGGCGGGCATCCTGCCGTCGGCGATGAACGCCCGCCAGAGCCGCGCGTACACCCCGTCGGCCGCCAGCAGCTCGGTGTGCGTGCCGTCCTCCACCACCCGTCCGTGGTCGAGCACCACCACGCGGTCGGCACGCTCCGCGGTGGTGAGGCGGTGGGCGATCACCAGGGTGGTGCGGCCCTGCGGCCGGCTCGGCCGGCCCTCCTGCAGCAGGTCCCAGGCGCGGTTGACGGCCGCCTCGGTGGCGAGGTCGAGGGCGGCGGTGGCTTCGTCGAGCAGCAGGATGTCGGGGTCGACCAGCTCGGCGCGGGCCAGGGCGATCAACTGGCGCTGGCCGGCGGAGAGGTTGCGGCCGCGGCCGGTCACCTCGTGCTGGTAGCCGCCGCGCAGACCACTGATCATCTCGTGGGCGCCGACCGCCTTCGCCGCCGCCATCACCTCGGCGTCGGTGGCCTCGGGCCGGCCGTAGGCGATCGCGTCGCGCACCGTGCCGGCGAACAGGTAGGCCTCCTGCGGGACCACGCCGAGCCGGCGGCGGTAGGCCGTCATGTCGAACGTGGTGACGTCGGTGCCGTCGATCCGGACCGTGCCGCCGGTGGCGTCGTAGAACCGGGCGACCAGCTTCATCAAGGTGGACTTGCCGGCGCCGGTCTCACCGACCAGGGCGACCGTCTGACCGGCCGGGATGCGCAGGTCGATGCCGGTCAGCACCTCGGGGTTGCCCTCGCCGCCGCCGTTGTAGGCGAAGGTGACGTCCTCGAAGCCGACCTCGCCGCGCAGCTGCTGCACCGGCACCGGGTCGGCGGCCGGCGGAGTGCTGGTCGGGGTGCGCAGCAGCTCGCGGACCCGGCTCAGGCCCACCGCGGCCTGCTGGTAGCCGTCGAAGAGCTGGGAGAGCTGGTTCACCGGAGCGAAGAACAGGTCGATGTAGAGCAGGTAGGCGACCAGCGCACCGACCGTCAGGGTGTTGTCGTGCACCCGGGAGGCGCCGGCGATCAGCACCAGCGCGGCGGCGACGCTGGACAGGAACTGCACGAACGGGAAGTACACCGAGATGTACAGCTGGGCCCGGACGCGGGCGTTGCGGTACTCGGTGGAGCGCTCGACGAACCGGGCCACGGTGTCGTTCTCGCGCCGGAACGCCTGCACGATCCGCATCCCGGCGACGTTCTCCTGCAGGTCGGCGTTGACCGTGCTGATCAGCTCGCGCGACACCTGGTACTGCGCCTTGGACTTGCGGCGGAACACCACGGTGGCGACGGCCAGTACCGGCAGCACCGCGAAGACGGTGAGGGCCAGGCCGGCGTCGATCAGCAGCAGGGCCACGAAGATGCCGAAGAAGGTGATCAGGCTGACCACCGCGGTGACCACGCCGGTCTGCAGGAACGAGCTGAGCGCGTCCACGTCGGTGGTCATCCGGGTCATGATCCGGCCGGACAGCTCGCGCTCGTAGTAGTCCAGGCCGAGCCGGTTGAGGTGCGCGAAGATCTTCAGCCGCAGGCTGTAGAGCACCCGCTCGCCGGTCCGACCGCTGACCCTGGACTCGATGCTCTGCACCAGCCAGTCGAGCAGCACCACGACCAGTGCGGCCGCCGCGGCGGCCGTGACGCCGGACATCGCGGCCTTGGTGACGCCGTTGTCGATGCCGTGCCGGATCAGGATCGGCACCACCAGACCGGCCGCGGCGTCCAGCGCGAGCAGCACGAAGGCCAGCACGAGGGCCGGGCGGAACGGCTTCAGCAGGCGGGCCAGCGAGAAGTCCGGGTCGCCGGCGGCGGCCTCGGCGAGCGGCACGGCCGGGGTGTCGGTCGCCGGGGGCAGCGCCGCGACCTTGGCCAGCAGCTCGGGGTCGGCCGAGCGGGCGGCGCCGGCCTGGGGCGCGGCGGCCGGAGTGCGGACGGGCGCCGGGGCCGCGTCCGGCCCGGGGGCGGCCTCCGGACGGGCCACGGGTGCGGCATCCGGGTCGGTGATCAGTGCCCGGTACTGCGGACAGCGCTCCTCGAGCTCCTCGTGGGTGCCGATGTCGAGCAGTCCGCCGCGGTCCAGCACCGCGATCCGGTCGGCCAGCTGCAGGGTGGAGCGGCGGTGGGCGATCAGGACGGTGGTGCGGTCGGCCATCACCTGGTGCAGCGCCCGGTGGATCTCGGCCTCGATCTGCGGGTCGACGGCCGAGGTGGCGTCGTCCAGCAGCAGCACCTGGGGGTCGGCGAGGATCGCGCGGGCCAGGGCGATCCGCTGGCGCTGGCCGCCGGAGAGGGTCAGACCCTGCTCTCCCACCTTGGTCTGGTAGCCCTCGGGCAGCGCACGGATGAACTCGTCGGCCTGGGCGGCGCGGGCGGCGGCCTCGATCTCCTCGTCGGTGGCGTCCGGGCGGCCGAAGGCGATGTTGGCGCGGACCGAGTCGGAGAACAGGAAGCTGTCCTCCGGCACGATGCCGACCACCGAGCGGACCGCGTCCAGGGTCAGGTCGCGCAGGTCCTGGCCGTGGAGCCGGACCGTGCCGGCGGTCGGGTCGTAGAACCGCGGAATCAGCTGGGCGACGGT
Organism: Kitasatospora sp. GP30; assembly: GCF_029892145.1. Lineage (NCBI taxonomy): Bacteria > Bacillati > Actinomycetota > Actinomycetes > Kitasatosporales > Streptomycetaceae > Kitasatospora > Kitasatospora sp. GP30. Next base: position 28,534 of record NZ_JARZAH010000056.1, on the reverse strand, counting down.
CGACTTGCCGGAGCCGGAGGCACCCACCAGCGCCAGGGTCTCGCCCGGGGCCACGCTCAGCGACAGGCCGCGCAGGACAGCAGGGGCTTCGGCCGGGGCTTCGGCCGGAACGTCAGCGCGATCGGCCTCGGCACCGTCGGCCGCGGCGTGGTCGGCCTCGGCGTGGTGCTGATCGGCTGCCTGGTACCGGAAGTCGACCTGGTCGAACTCCAGTGCCGGGGCGCCCGGCACCGGGTGCAGCTCCTGGGCGTCCGGGGCCTGCTGGACCAGCGGGCGCTCGTCGACCAGCTCGAAGACCCGCTCCACGCTGGCCCGCGCCTGCTGCCCGACCGTCAGCACCATGGTGAGCATCCGGACCGGACCGGTCATCTGGGCCACGTAGGTGGAGAACGCGACGAAGGTGCCCAGGGTGACCGAGTGATGGACGGCCAGCCAGCCGCCCAGCGCGAGCACGGCGACCTGGCCGAGCGCCGGCACCGCCTGCAGGGCCGGGGTGAAACGGCTGTTCAGCCGGATCGAGCGCAGCCGGGCGCCGTACAGATCGCGCGAGGCACGCTCCAGCTTGCCGAGTTCCTGCTCCTCCTGGCCGAAGCCCTTGACCACCCGGACGCCGCCGATCGCGCCATCCACCACGCCGGCCACGGCTGCGGCCTCCTGCTGGGCGACCCAGGTGGCCGGAAACAGGCGCTTGCGGCTGCGGTCGGCGATCCACCACAGGGCCGGCGCCATCACCAGGGCGATCAGGGTGAGCAGCGGCGAGAGCCAGAACATCACCACGATCGACATCAGGAAGAGCAGCAGGTTGCCGGTCATCATCGGCAGCATCGAGAGCAGGCCGTGGACCAGTTGCAGGTCGGAGGTGGCCCGGCCGACCACCTGGCCGGTGTCCAGGCGGTCCTGGCGGGCACCGTCGAGCCGGGTCAGCGACCGGAACAGGTCGGTGCGCAGGTCCTGCTGCACGTCGAGGGCGAGCTTGCCGGCGCTGTAGCGGCGGACCTGGGTGCAGACGAAGACCAGCAGCGCGGCGACGATCAGCGCGACGGCCCAGGGGGCGAGCGAGCGCTTGTGGGTGGTGATGACGTCGTCGATGATCATCTTGGTGATCAGCGGGACGAGCGCCGTCACCGCCATCCCGGCGAGCGAGGCGCCGAAGGACAGCAGGAAGTTGCGGCGGTAGCGCCAGCAGTACGCGTTCAGACGACGCAGCCAGCCCTGACTTGCGGTGCTGCTGTCGGCTTCGGTCGGCGGTGTGGGGGTCTGCCTTGCGGCGGCTGCTTCCGACGCTGTGGATATCTCCCCGGTGGAGCCGTGAGTATCAGGCATATTTAGGGATACTAACCATTTCCTGAGGCGGTCGTCCACGATGTATTCGGGGCCGACGGACGGGCTCTGCGGTGGGCGGGTGGGGCCGGCTGGAGAAACAGTCGACGGCCGGCTTTCCTTCCCTCTCAGCCTTGCGCTCAGATGCACACGGGCGCACCGGTCGACGGACGGGGGCGCACCCGGGCGCTCGTCCTAGGACCGGAGGAGCCGTCTACTTGCCCTACGGGGCGATCTGCTCGGCCGGTTCGCCCCGCCCGGCCCGCTCGGCGTGTCGGGCCGGTTCGGCTTGCTCGGCTTGCTGGGCTGCTTGGGCCTGCTCGACCTGCTGGCTGTCGGGGCCGGCTGCGGCTGCGAACGCGCCTTGGGCCAGTCGGTGCAGCAGGGTCGCCATTTCGCCACGCGGCAGCAGGCCGATCCGGCTGCCGCCGTCCCGGTCAGTGGGCGTCGCAGTCGCGACTGCAGACGCGGTTGCAGTCAGTGACGGGACCTCGGACGGGGCCTGAGGCTGGGCCTGGGCCGATGGGCGTACGCCCAGGCTGTGCGGCGTGGAGTTCAGCAGCCCGAAGACCGCGTGCACGGCGGCTCGCGCGGCCGGCCCGGCGGTGGGGGCGGCGAGCGCGGGGAACGCGGCCCGCACGGTGGCGACCCACAGCTCCACGTACTCGCGCTGCAAGCGGCGCACCCGTCGCCGGTCCTCCTCCTTCAGGTGCAGCAGCTCGCGGTCATGCAGCGTGATCAGATCGGAGTCGTCCAGCGCGAAGTCGACATGGCCGCTGATCAGCGCGTTCAGCGCGGCCGCCGGCCCCGCCGCGGTGGCCGATCGACGGCGGCCCTCGTCAAGCAGACGCTCGCTGATGCCGATCAACAGGTCGGCGAGCATCGCGTCCTTGCCTGGGAAGTGGCGGTACAGCCCGGGGCCACTGATGCCGACCGCCTTGCCGATCTCGTCCACGCCGACGCCGAGGAACCCGCGCGCGGCAAAAAGCCGTGCGGCCTCCCGACGGATCTGGTCTCGGCGAGGGGTCACAGATGCGACAGGACTGTTCGGCATGGGCTCCATCGTAGACAGCGCCGGTTATCGGTGGTTAACCTGGCGCCAGGAGTTAACCATCATTAACTTGGGGGCGAAAAGCCGATTCGGCTCATCGCCCACTGGTTCCCGGGCGCAAGGGAGCTCTTGGGATGACCCTGTCGACCCCCGGCTTCGTCTCTCCGTATTCGCCGGAGACCGCCGGATCGCCACGCGCTGGCATGCCTTCGGCTGCCGGCCTGGTCCAGACTGCGGCACCCAGCGGGCCGAGCGCGGTCACCGCCGCGGCCGCTGCTCCGGCCCCGCGGCTGCGGTCCACCATCGACACCGGGTCTGCCGCTTATCGGACCAACGTCGAGGCGCACCAGGAGCTGGTCGCCGAACTGCGCGCCAAGCTCTCCGCTGCCGCGCTGGGCGGCGGCGCCAAGGCACGGGAGCGGCACACCTCACGTGGCAAGCTGCTGCCGCGCGATCGGGTGGACACCCTGCTCGATCCGGCCTCGCCATTCCTGGAGATCGCCCCGCTGGCTGCCGACGGCCTCTACGACGGCGCCGCACCGGCCGCTGGTGTGATCGCCGGCATCGGCCGGGTGGCCGGCCGCGAGGTGATGATCGTCGCCAACGACGCCACCGTTAAGGGCGGCACCTACTACCCGATGACGGTGAAGAAGCACCTGAGGGCGCAGGAGGTGGCGCTGGAGAACCGCCTGCCGTGCATCTACCTGGTGGACTCGGGCGGCGCCTTCCTGCCGAAGCAGGACGAGGTCTTCCCCGACCGGGACCACTTCGGCCGGATCTTCTACAACCAGGCACGGCTCTCCGCTGCGGGCATCCCGCAGATCGCCGCCGTACTCGGCTCCTGCACCGCCGGCGGCGCCTACGTGCCGGCGATGAGCGACCAGGCTGTGATCGTCCGCAACCAGGGCACCATCTTCCTGGGCGGGCCGCCGCTGGTGAAGGCGGCGACCGGTGAGGTCGTGACCGCCGAGGAACTCGGCGGCGGTGAACTGCACTCCCGCACCTCGGGGGTGACGGACCACCTGGCCGAGAACGACGAGCACGCCCTGTCCATCGTGCGCACCATCGTGGCCGACCTCGGTCCGCGCACCCCGCAGCCCTGGGCGCTGGCCCCGGTCGAGCCTCCCGCAGTCGACCCGGCCGAGCTGTACGGAGCCGTCCCGGTCGATCCGCGCACCCCGTACGACGTGCGCGAGGTGATCGCCCGTCTGGTCGACGGCAGCCGCTTCGCCGAGTTCAAGGCGGAGTACGGCGCCACCCTGGTGACCGGCTTCGCCCGGATCCACGGCCACCCGGTGGGCATCGTCGCCAACAACGGCGTGCTGTTCGCGGAGTCCGCACTCAAGGGCGCGCACTTCATCGAGCTCTGCGACCAGCGCGGCATCCCGCTGCTCTTCCTGCAGAACATCACCGGCTTCATGGTCGGCCGCCAGTACGAGGCGGGCGGTATCGCCAAGCACGGCGCCAAGATGGTCACCGCTGTGGCCTGCACCCGGGTCCCGAAGCTGACCGTGGTGATCGGCGGCTCCTACGGCGCGGGCAACTACTCGATGTGCGGTCGTGCCTACTCGCCTCGCTTCCTGTGGATGTGGCCCGGCGCCAAGATCTCGGTCATGGGCGGCGAGCAGGCCGCTTCGGTCCTCGCCACCGTCCGCCGCGACCAGTTCGAGGCCCGCGGCGAGGAGTGGCCGGCCGAGGCGGAGGAGGAGTTCAAGCGGCCCGTGCGCGAGCAGTACGAGCGCCAGGGCAACGCCTACTACGCCACCGCGCGGCTCTGGGACGACGGGGTGATCGACCCGAAGGACACCCGCACCGTGGTCGGCTTGGCCCTGACCGCCTGCGCCAACGCGCCGCTGACACCTCCCGCCCCCTACGGCGTCTTCCGGATGTGACCGCCATGGTCGGCACGGCTTGCCCCAGAGGGGCACCCACCGGGACGACCCGCCGACGGCCGCCTGCTCGGTGGGCGTCGGCGGGCCAGGCCGTGTGGGCTGGCCGCCGCGGGCTCACCGGCCGTCCAGTGCCGGCCGGCTGCTGGGTGCCGGGTGCCTGCCGGGTTCCGCCAGGCAGGCGGCCACCGTCCGGCAACCATGCATCGGCCGACAGCCATGCACCGACCGGCAGCCACATATCGGCCGAGAGCCACGTATCGGTCGGCCGTCGGGCGTCGTCTGGCTACCGCGGGTCGGTCGGCCACCACGTGCCCACCGAATGCCGTGAACCAACCGACCGTCAGACAGCAGCCACCACCCGAAGAGCAATGTCGCCTCCGTCGACTCCACTTGGTCACACCTGCTGACCGCCTTTCGTCGCCTCCCTTCCCTCGCTCCGGAGGAATGCCTCCCATGTTCGACACCGTCCTGGTCGCCAACCGCGGCGAGATCGCCGTCCGGGTGATCCGCACCCTGCGCCGGCTCAGCGTCCGGTCGGTCGCCGTCTACAGCGACGCCGATGCCGACGCCAGGCACGTCCGCGAAGCCGACCTCGCCGTTCGCCTCGGCCCGGCCGACCGCAGTGACAGCAGCGCTGCGGAGACCTATCTCCGAGGCGACCAGATCATCGCCGCGGCCCTGCGCACCGGCGCGCAGGCCATCCACCCGGGCTACGGCTTCCTGGCCGAGAACCCGGGGTTCGCCCGAGCCTGTGCCGACGCCGGCCTGGTGTTCATCGGCCCGCCCGCCGAGGCGGTCGAGCTGATGGGCGACAAGATCAACGCGAAGGAGGCCGTCCGGGCAGTCGGCGTGCCCGTGGTGCCCGGCAGCCGCGGCGGCGCCAGCTCCGATGAGGACTTGATCCGCGCTGCCGAGGAGATCGGCTACCCCGTGCTGATCAAGCCGTCCGCCGGCGGCGGCGGCAAGGGCATGCGGCTGGTCCGCGACCCGGCCGAGCTGGCCGCCGAGCTGGCGGCCGCCCGTCGAGTGGCCCGCACCGCGTTCGGCGACGACACCCTGCTGTTGGAGCGCTGGGTGGACAACCCCCGGCACATCGAGGTGCAGGTGCTGGCGGACTCCCACGGGACCACCGTGCACCTCGGCGAGCGCGAGTGCAGTCTGCAGCGCCGGCATCAGAAGCTGATCGAAGAGGCACCCTCCGTCCTGTTGGACCCGCAGACCCGAGCCGCCATGGGTGCGGCAGCCGTTCAGGCGGCACAGGCGTGCGGCTACACCGGTGCCGGCACGGTGGAGTTCATCGTGCCTGGCGGCGACCCCGCAGTGGATGGCGGTGGCGACACGGTCCGCGAGTTCTTCTTCATGGAGATGAACACGCGCCTGCAGGTGGAGCACCCGGTCACCGAGTTGGCCGTTGCGGTCACCCGCCCCGCCCCGGTGGACGCCTCCGCGAGCACCAGCGCCGGCCTTCCCGGTGCGGCCACCGGCTCGACTTCCGCAGGCGCTCCCGGTGTTGAGCGCCTCGACCTGGTCGAGTGGCAGATCCGGATCGCCGCCGGGGAGTCGCTCTCATTCAGCCAATCGAACATCTCCTTTCTCGGTCACGCCGTCGAGGCGCGCATCTGTGCCGAGGACCCGGCACGTGACTTCCTGCCGACCGGTGGCCGGATTCTGCTGCTGGAGGAGCCGGCCGGAGAGGGCGTGCGGGTCGACTCCGGCCTCACCGCGGGGACCACCATCACCAGCGCGTACGACCCGATGCTGGCGAAGGTCATCGCCTACGGTCCGGACCGCCAGACCGCCCTGCTCCGGCTGCGCAGTGCTCTTGCCGAGACCCAGATCCTCGGCCTGACCACAAACGCCGGATTCCTGCGCCGGCTGCTCGCGCACCCGGACGTCGTGGCAGGACGCCTCGACACCGGCCTTGTCGAGCGGGCCGTCCAGCAGCACCCCGAACTGCTGGCCGACCAGCACGACCGGTACGCCTCGCGGGACACACGCGAGTCCGCTCCGGACGGCACCCCTGCCTCTGCCTCGGATGCCACCTCCACCGATGCCGCCGCTTCCGACCACGGGCCGACGCCCACGGCTACGGCACCGGAAGCCGTCTACCTGGCCGCAGCACTCGTGCGGCATCTGAGCCTCGTTCCGGCCGCCGCCTCCGACGGCTGGACCGACCCGTATGCCCTCCCTTCCGGCTGGCGTCTGGCCGGCGAGCCGGCCTGGACGACGCACCGACTCCGGGTCTCCGGTCAGGACCCGGTCTCGGTGCGAGTACGACCTGTCAGTGCGGACACGGTTATCGAATCCACTGACACCACGTCAACTGCGTTTCCCGAATTGCTAGTCCGTCTGAATGAAGGGCCGATCCGCCGGGCCCGCGCCGTGCTCGGCGCCACGGGTCTGTCACTCACACTCGACGGCCTTCGCACCACCTTCGCCCTGGCCACCGACCACGCCCCGTCAGCCTCGGCGTCCGGCCCGGTGGTCTGGCTCGGCATCGACGGCGACAGCTGGGCCGTCCACCCGTACGACCCGGTGGCCGACCGAACCGCCGACGCTGCCGCCCACCATGGCGCCCTGACCGCGCCGATGCCCGGAACCGTCACCGTGGTCAAGACCTCGGTGGGCGATCAGGTCCGGCGTGGACAGCCGCTGCTGGTCCTGGAGGCCATGAAGATGGAGCACGTGATCGCTGCGCCGCACGACGGCACGGTCAGCGAACTCCCGGTCGCGGCAGGCGGCACCGTGGCGATGGAGCAGCTGCTCGCAGTCGTCCTTCCCGAGGAGGCGGCCCTCCCCACCGGAGCGGACACCGCCGCCGACGCCCAGGAGGTGGCTTCGTCATGACCAACACCCAGGCAACGCCGAACGCTGGGCACTCGGTGCCCGGACCGACGGATTCCACTCGGACGGAGCAATCACGCGACCCCGGAGCCCTTGAGCTGGGGCTGCCGGTCGTGGTCCGGGGCGCGGACCTGCCGGCCCGGGTGCGGATCCACGAGGTCGGTGCACGCGACGGCCTGCAGAACGAGAAGTCCATGGTTCCGGTCGAGGTGAAGGCCGAGTTCATCGCACGGCTCGCCGCCGCCGGATTGCGGACCGTCGAAGCGACCAGCTTCGTCCACCCCAAGTGGGTGCCCCAGTTGGCCGATGCCGAGGAACTGCTGCCGCGGATCACCGGCCTGCGGGAGCAGTACCCCGGGCTGCGACTGCCGGTGCTGGTGCCCAACGAGCGCGGCCTGGACCGGGCGCTCGCCGGTGGGGCCGACGAGATCGCCGTGTTCGCCAGCGCCACCGAGTCCTTCGCCCGGCGCAATCTGAACCGCTCGATGGCCGAGGTCATGGAGATGTTCCGCCCCGTCATCACCCGGGCCGGGGAGTCCGGGGTGCCGGTCCGCGGCTACCTGTCGATGTGCTTCGGCGATCCGTGGGAGGGCCCGGTCGCGCCCGAGCAGGTGGTGGCCGCAGGCGTGCGGCTGCTCGAGCTCGGCTGCGCCGAGCTGAGCCTGGGCGACACCATCGGCGTCGCGACGGCCGGCCAGGTGACCGAGCTGCTCGCCGCGTTCGGCCGTGCCGGGGTGCCGTTGGCGCAACTCGCGGTGCACTTCCACGACACCTACGGCCAGGCGCTCGCCAACACGCTTGCCGCACTGCGCTGCGGGGTGACCATCGTCGACTCCTCGGCCGGCGGACTCGGCGGCTGCCCCTACGCGAAGAGCGCCACCGGCAACCTGGCCACCGAGGATCTGGTCTGGATGCTGCACGGCCTCGGCATCGAGACGGGCGTCGACCTCGCCGCCCTGGTCGCCACCAGCTCCTGGCTCGCGGGCGAGCTGGGCCGACCGAGCCCGTCCCGAGCGGTGCAGGCCCTGGCCGGCTCCGTCGACGCCAACTGAAGCTCGGGCCAGCTGAAATGGCGCACCGTCACTTCACGCGCCGGTAGTCAGCGCCGTAGTGCGCCAGCCCACCGCGCGCTGTCATTGCACCCCATCGCGCCCGTACCACCCCCTCGGGCGAACCACTGGAGGATCAGATGCTCGACCACCGACTGGATTCCGAGTACGAGGAACTGCGGCGCACGGTCGCCGAGTTCGCCAACGACGTGGTCGCGCCGAAGATCGGCGAGTACTACGAGCGCGAGGAGTTCCCGTACGAGATCGTCAAGGAGATGGGGCGGATGGGCCTGTTCGGCCTGCCGTTCCCGGAGGAGTACGGCGGGATGGGCGGCGACTACTTCGCGCTCTGCCTCGCCCTGGAGGAGTTGGCCCGAGTGGACTCCTCGGTCGCCATCACCCTGGAGGCCGGCGTCTCGCTCGGCGCGATGCCGATCTACCGCTTCGGCACCGAGGAGCAGAAGCGCGAGTGGCTGCCGCGGCTGGCCGCCGGCGAGATGCTCGGCGCGTTCGGCCTGACCGAGCCGGAGGGCGGCTCCGACGCCGGTGCCACCCGGACCACCGCCCGGTTCGACGAGGACACCCGGGAATGGGTGATCAACGGCACGAAGTGCTTCATCACCAACTCCGGCACCGACATCACCGGCCTGGTCACGGTGACCGCGCTCACCGAACCGATCGCCCGTTCGAGTGAAGATGGTGCTGATCACTCGTCAAAGCGCGAGATCTCCTCCATCATCGTCCCTGTCGGCACCCCCGGGTTCCAGGTGTCGAAGAAGTACAGCAAGGTCGGGTGGAACGCCTCCGACACCCGAGAGCTGTCCTTCACCGATTGCCGAGTCCCTGAGGCCAACCTCCTCGGTCAGCGCGGCCGAGGCTTCGCCCAGTTCCTGCGGATCCTCGACGAGGGCCGCATCGCCATCGCCGCCCTGTCCACGGGACTGGCCCAGGGCTGCGTTGACCAGTCACTCAGCTACGCCGCGACCAGGCGCGCGTTCGGGCGTCCGATCGGGGCCAACCAAGCGATCCAGTTCAAGATCGCCGACATGGAGACGCGTGCGCACATGGCCCGCCTCGCTTGGCGGGACGCGGCGTCCCGTCTGCTGCTCGGCGAGCCGTTCAAGAAGGAGGCCGCCATCGCAAAGCTCTACTCCTCCGAAGCCGCGGTCGACAACGCCCGTGAGGCCACCCAGATCCACGGCGGCTACGGCTTCATGAACGAGTACCCCGTCGCCCGCTTCTGGCGCGACAGCAAGATCCTGGAGATCGGGGAGGGCACCTCCGAGGTCCAGCGGATGCTGATCGCGCGCGAGTTGGGCATGACTCCCTGACATACGCAACCGACCAGTGACAGGCTCCGGTGAGCCGTGACCGGAACGACCGGGCTACCCCGACCGATGCCGGACCGGCCATCCGGTCACCGGAGCCATCACAACGACGAGTTCTCCGCATCGATCTGATCGAAGCGGGTCAACGCCAACTGGAACGCGGCGGGCTGGACGTTCAGCACTCCGCTGTCCGGGCCGCTGAGCTGGAGCACCATGCCCGCGGCGAAGGTCATGGTGGCGCCTACGAAACACACGACCATCAGATTGTGCGGTCAGCTCCCAGTGCGTTTGCGTGGACTGCGCCCAGCTGGCGCCTGGACTGGTGCGCTCGTCCGTGGATTGGGGAGGCCGCCGGGTGCCTTGCCATGGGCCGCCGCCACCGTGGTGTAGTCCCCCGCCGGAGGCCCTCCGAATGGCGTGCGGCACTCCAGTGTCCGTGGGCGGCTAGCACCAGGGGGTCCGGCGGCCGCACTCCGGTGGCGCGCCAGGGCCTCCCGGCCGTCACCCCCACGCGGTGCCGCACCGAACGCAGTCGGCGACCCCATAGCCCGGCTAGCCCCGCTCGACGCACCCGCGCGGGCCCGCTGGACGGCGCCCGAAGCCACCGCGCCGGACATCGCGCCCGACAGCAGGGCTAGCGCAACTGGCCGTCTCCCGGTCCGGCCCTCCCCGACCGGAGCGCAGCCCCCGAGCGGCACGCCCCATGCGGCCGGGATGCCTCTCACTCACGCTGGCTCACACTGACGGCCCTGCCATGCCCGTCGCTATCTCCAGCTGATCGATAAGCGCGCCAACCGAACAGGTGTCTTGAGTACCGACTGGCCACCGATCAATTGTTTGCTCGGGTTGTTCGTACCCGGCCAGGTGCACTCCGTCAATGGTCATCAGAACCCGATTGGCGGACGGCCGTAACAGCTGACCGCCACTCAGGGGATAACGATCACCGGACGGTTGGCGCGCCGTGCGAGGCGCCCGGAGACCGAACCGAAGATCCGACCGATCAGGCCGCGAGTCGTGCCGACGACGATGGCGTCGGCGGCATACTCCTTGCCGACCTCCTCGATCTCATGGCAGATGTCGCCGCCGCGCTCGACCAGGATCCAGGGGACGCCGCCCAGGAAGTCGGCGCAGGCCAGCTCCAGCCCGAGCACTTCGGTCCGATGGTCGGGCATGTCGACAAAGACGGGGGGCTCGCAGCCGGCCCAGACGGTGGCGGGAAGCCGGTTGGCCACATGGACGATCACCAGCCCGCAGCGCGAGCGGCGGGCCATGCCGACCGCATAGGCGAGAGCCCGCTCGCTGGAGAGCGAGCCGTCGAATCCCACCACCACGCCGTGCTGGAAGACCGGGTCGCAGGAGTGTGCCGGCTCCGACTGGAGGACGGGATCACGCCCGTCGAGCGGAGCTGTCTGCTTGGAGTGCCGGGACTTCACGTCGCCTCCGCCATCCTCGCCGGCACCATTCGTGGCACCGGCACCATCAAGAACCTGGGCCGCCGCCGGTGCCGGGCGAAACAGCCGTGACGCGAACCAGCCGCGGCGCGGCCGGCCACCACCGACGCCTGGCGGCAGTGGTTGCGGAGTCCGCGAAACGCCTGGCGAAGAATCCTTGGCGGAGAAATCCGCCGCGCCGAGAAAGCGAAACGGGTCTGCAGATCGGGGAGACTCAGAACCGGCCATGAATCGAGGCTCTTCGAGTGAGAGGGGCCGACAGGAGGGACAGCACTGCCCAAGCGGCAGGCCATTCATGGGCACGTGGTCGGGTGAAGCCGAGCGGCACCGTAAGTGACCTGTTCCTTTCAGAGTACGACGGGCGACCGTGGCCGCCCAGCCTTTCCGACCGAGTACGACAATGATCCCGCTAATGGCGGCGGCGTGAAGTAATCGGCGCGCGCCCCATAACGGCGGTATGTCACCCCGCCGTCGCGCGGTTCCCAGGAGCTTGCCTGACGGAGTCAGCCGACGCAACAGGTCGGACACATACCGTGGGTGCGATGTTCAACTGGATGTGAGGCGGCCGGTGAGGTTGTGGTCAACGGGACCACTGAGGCCAGTTGCGGACCGTGACGACCAATGCACCGATCGGATCGAGTCGATCACTTGGCCGACAACCGCTCCGAGCTGCGGGTTCCCTTCCTCACCGCCATCGCCGCTGGCAGCATGCACACCATGCCGTTACTGATGCTCGACCTCGACAACACACTGCTTCCGCGTGACGCCGCCTTCACGGCGTGGGCCGAGGACTTCCTCGCCCGGCACCGGCTTCCCCCGTCCGAATTGGAATGGCTGACCACGATTGACGGCGGCGGTTACATCCCGCGGAGCACCGTGTTGGGCGCCGCACAGCGGCGGTACGGCCTGGGCCTCTCGCTGGCTGCCCTGCTGGCCGACTACCGACGGGGTATCAACGCGCACATCCACTGCCCTAGCAGCCATGTCGCGGCCCTGCGCGCGGCCCGGTCGGCCGGGTGGACGCTGGCCATCGTGAGCAACGGCGGGACCGGCCCCCAGGTCGAGAAGATCCGCCGGACCGGGCTCGACTCCCTGGTGGACGCCTGGGTGGTCTCCGAGGAGGCGGGGTGCGCCAAGCCCGATCCGTTGATCTTCGACATCGCAGCTCGGCGGTGCCGCCTCCCACTGGTCGGCGACTGGACCGCCAGTGCCTGGGTGATCGGTGACCACGGTCCGGCCGACATCGCCGGCGCCCAGGTGGCTGGCCTGCGCAGCGTCTGGCTGCACCACGGACGCCCCTGGTCCGAGCTGGGCTACCGTCCCACTCTCATCGCTGCCGAGTTGCCCGAGGCCATCGGCTTGGTCCTGGCCGCCCCCGCACAGCTGGCCGGCTGCCCGGGGAGTTGAGGTATGCCGGCCCGCCGCGTCGCGGCCACCGCAGCGGATGCGACAGGACCGAACGCGCCGACATTTCCTCACCCGCTGGCCCCACGTCCGCAGTCTCCACGCCCGCTACCCCCACGTCCGCAGTCTCCAAGCCCGCAGTCGAACGGTTCACCAGTTCAAGGGTTCAACGATTCAGCGGCCCCGGGCAGGCGAGACCGGTCGGCCCCAAGGGTCGTAAGCGCCATGGAACGGCAGGGAGGCCTGAGGGCGTACGGTGTGCCGGCTTCGCAGGCGCCTCGGAGTGAAATGGGGGCGGGATTTCACCGGTGCGTGAATCGCCGATGGACCCTCAGGTTGCGATGAGATTTTCTTGCGATGGTCAGCCCTTGCCGTCCAGCACCCAGCCCTGTTCTCGACAAATCACTACCGGGCCCTCGCGGAGGTGGGAGTCGGGGAATTCCGGGGCATGCTCAGCATGGGCACCGCACGGCCGCACCGGCGCCTCCGCCGGCCGGAGGGCGGAAGCGCCCGGCGCAGTCGCGGCAGCGCCGCACAACGGTCAGTCGGCGCTGGCGCGCGTGGGCCGGGGCTGACAGGGGTAGGCGACTGGCCGTGAGCGGGGGATGCAAACGGGCAGCGGAGACGGCGACCGGTCGACGGCAGCAGCGGCGTCGCCGCCGGCAGCGGCAGCACCGCACCCGCTGCGACACCGATCACACTGCCGCCCGCCGAGGCGCTCGGGGTGACACCCGCGGGCGCGCATATGCACCGCGCGCCCCGCAAACGCAACACCGATTTTCAGTCAGTTTCACCCCGCCCCACCACAATTGGACAACGGGCCTGGCCACCGGCATCACCGCAGACCCTGACCCGCCGTCACCACGGCTCGGCCGTACGGCAACCAGCCACCGGCCCGCCCGCCCCCTTCCCAGAGGGGTCGACGGGTGCCACGCTTCGTGATCGAATGCATCACGCCAAATTGCCATGTCGACATAGCGTCGGATGGTGAACTTGTCACAACGGTGACGGTCCACCCAGTAGATTCGATCTTGTTGAGCGTTCAGCAGTGCCGCACCACCACACCACACCACCGAGGGGGCTTGGGCGCCTTGAACAGGGTGAGCAGGAGCGAGACAGGTCCTGACAGCGGCCAGTCCCCCACCGGTCACGGTGGCCAGGCGCGCTCGAGTGCCCCGAGAACTGCCGTCCCGTTCAACGGCCCGTCCCGCTCCTCGTACCAGCCCGTCACCGCCCCGTCCGTCCCGTCATCCCCCTCGGTGTCGTCGTCTTTCTCGGCGTCGTCCCAGCCTGCCGCCCGACCCGCCGTCAGTTCGGGGCCGTCGGGGCTCCGACCGTCCGTCAACTCCGGCGCGGTCCGCACCCGGCCGGGGGCCAAAGGCGCGCAGCCCGCATCGCTCGGTGGGCCGACGACGGCCGGATCCACCGGCCAGTCGGGTAGCCAACGGGCCATCGGCGGTACCGGAGCGCTCGGCACAGCCGGTACGGCCGGCGCGCCCGGGCCTGCCGGTCCCGCGGTCGGCACGCTCGGCGGCGAGGCCCAGCCTGCGAGCGGCGGCCCTGCCAGTGGCCCCACCGCCGGACCCGCCGGAGGCACCCCACTGGGCACGGCGGTCCTGGGTGCCGGCGCCCAACCGACCGTCAGTTCCCCGGGCGGCGCCGGCACCCCCGGCACCGCGGCCGCCCCTCGGAAGCTCTCCGGGCGACGGCGCCGCGAGACCGTGGCCGTCCTGATCTTCAGCGGCGCGCCGATCTTCGAGAGCTCGATCCCGCTCTCCGTCTTCGGTGTGGACCGCCAGGACGCGGGCGTGCCGCGCTACCGCCTGCTGGTCTGCGCCGGCGAGGAGGGGCCCCTCACCACCACCGGCGGCGTGACCCTCGCCGCCCCCTTCGGCCTGGAGGCGCTGGCCCGGGCGGGCACCATCGTCGTCCCGGCCTGGCGCTCGATCTCGCAGCCGCCGCCGGTCGAGGCGATCGCCGCGCTGCGCAAGGCGCACCATGAGGGCGCCCGGATCATCGGCCTGTGCACCGGTGCCTTCGTGCTCGCCGCGGCGGGCCTGCTGGACGGCCGGCCGGCCACCACGCACTGGATGTACGCGCCGACGCTCGCCAAGCGCTACCCGCGGGTCCACGTCGACCCGCGCGAGCTCTTCGTGGACGACGGCGACGTGCTCACCTCGGCCGGCACCGCCGCCGGCATCGACCTCTGCCTGCACGTGGTCCGCAGCGACCACGGCGCCGAGGCGGCGAACGCGCTGGCCCGCCGACTAGTGGTGCCGAACCGGCGCAGCGGCGGCGGTCAGGCTCAGTACATCGATCAGTCTTTACCGGAGGAGATCGGGAACGACCCGCTGGCGGAGGTGGTCACCTGGGCCCTGGAGAACCTCAACCAGCAGTTCGACGTCGAGGTGCTGGCCGCGCGCGCGTACATGAGCCGGCGCACCTTCGACCGCCGGTTCCGCACGCTCACCGGCAGCGCACCGCTGCAGTGGCTGATCACCCAGCGGGTGCTGCAGGCGCAGCGGCTGCTGGAGACGTCGGAGCTGTCGGTCGACGACGTGGCCAGGCGCTGCGGGTTCCGTTCGCCGGTGGCGTTGCGCGGGCACTTCCGGCGTCAGCTCGGCGTCTCCCCCGCTGCCTACCGGACCAGCTACCGGGCACGTCGTCCCGGTGCCGGTCCGGCGGTCGGCGTGCCCCCGCAGGGCGGTCCGGCGGTCGGCGCACCGGCGGGCGGTGTCGGGGTGCCGGGGTCGGCGGCCGGGGTCGGCGGCCCGGTGACGGCTCCGGGCGGAGCCCTCGGTCAGCTGGCCGGAAGCGGCGCGGGCGGCCCTGGTGGCGCGGCTGCCGCCAAGGGGCGCCAGGCGGCGCAGCCCGCGCTTCCCCCGCCCGGCAAGAACCGGATCCGACCGCTGGTGCCGCCGCAGCCCGGCCCGGCCACCCGGCGCGGTGCGGCGGCGCCCAGGCAGGTCGAGCACGCGGTGGCGGAGGACGGTCTGGCGCGCCCCGGCGCACGTGGCACGGCGCCGGGGCACCGGGCCGGCCAGCCGTCGGACGCACGCGGAGAGGCCCGTCCGGGTGGGCGGCCGGGCATCCCGATGCGTCCGCCGACCGGGCTGCCGGGTGGACCGGCTGCGCGCGGTACGGGCGGTCCGTCGCTCGCGCCCGGTGCGCCCGGTGCGGCTGGCGGGGCTGGCGGGGCTGGCGGGGCTGGCGGGATGTCAGCGCCCAGGCGTGGTGCGGGGTTGAACGGCGCCCCCGGTGCGGCCGCGGCTCCCCGACCGGGTGGTGCGGGCCTGTCGGGCGGCATACCCGGAGCCGGGAGCACTGTCCGCGCCCGGCCGACCGGACCGGCCGGCAGCCCCGGTGCTGCCGCCCCGGTCGACCCGTCGGCCGACCGTCCATCGGCCGACCAGCCGTCGGTGGAGCGCTGACGGGCCGTCGGCCGCCTGCCTCACCAGCCCGGCATCGCGCGGCCCCGTCCGTCGCACCTCGGCGACAGGCGGGGCCGCGCGGCATGCGTGTCATGCGCGCCGCCCAGCGGCACCCAGCGGCACCCCGCCCTCGGATCACCGACGGCGACGGGCGCGCATGATGCAGACGGTGGTGCGCCGTAGGCTGGGACGGGTGAACGACCGTTTGGTATGGATCGACTGTGAAATGACCGGCCTCGACCTCGAGCGCGACGCGCTGATCGAGGTGGCGGTCCTGGTCACCGACTCCGAGCTCAACATCCTCGGCGAGGGTGTCGACATCGTGATCCGCCCGCCGCAGGAGGCTCTCGTCACCATGCCCGAGGTGGTGCGCGAGATGCACACCGCCTCCGGCCTGCTCGACGAGCTCGCGGACGGCGTGACGCTCGCCGAGGCGGAGGCGAAGGTGCTCGACTACGTGCGTCAGTGGGCGCCGGAGGCCGGCAAGACGCCGCTGGCCGGAAACTCGGTGGCCACCGACCGCGGCTTCCTCGCCCGGGACATGCCCGCCCTGGAGGGGCATCTCCACTACCGGATCGTGGACGTCTCCTCGATCAAGGAGCTGGCTCGCCGCTGGTACCCGCGGGCGTACTACAACAGCCCGCAGAAGGGGGGAAACCACCGGGCGCTGGCGGACATTCGGGAGAGCATCGCCGAACTGCGGTACTACCGGGAGGCGGTGTTCGTCCCGGCGCCGGGCCCGGAGACCGAGCGCGCCCGGGAGATCGCGGCGAAGCACCAGATCACCACCGACTGACCGACCGAGTCCGCCGACGACGGGCGGCTGTTGTGAGCTGTGCCACTCGGCCGTCCCGTCGATCCCGGCCGTGGCGCGGCAGTTCGGCCTTCGGGGTGCCACCGGCCGGTCGGCCTCGGGAAACCCTGGCGCGAGCACCCTCTCGGATCCTGTAGAGTTCTTCCTGTCAGCGCGGGAACGCGCAAGACAGATGGTGGGTGTAGCTCAGTTGGTAGAGCACCTGGTTGTGGTCCAGGTGGCCGCGGGTTCGAGTCCCGTCACTCACCCCATCGAAGAGGGCCCGGTCTCCAGGAGACCGGGCCCTCTTGCGTGTTCACGCCCCTCCCCCTTGCCCGTCCGCCCTCGTCCTCGCAACGGCATGCCTGTTCAGCAATCACTACTCACGAGTAACATGACGGCCATGACGACGACACCCTCGGTCGGCGAGATGCTGGCCGCCACCGTTCCGATGGCCCGCACGCTGAACCTGACCTACCTGGAGACCACCGCCGAGCGGGCCGTGCTGCAGTTGCCGGACCAGCCCGAGTACCACAACCACGTGGGCGGGCCGCACGCCGGCGCGATGTTCACGCTGGCCGAGTCGGCCAGCGGCTGCATCGTGCTGGCCGCGTTCGGCGACCAGCTCTCCCGGGCCGTGCCGCTCGCGGTGAGCGCCGAGATCGCCTACAAGAAGCTGGCGATGGGCGTCGTGACCGCCACCGCCGTGCTGGGCCGCCCGGCCGCGGAGGTCGTCGCCGAGCTCGACGCGGGCGAGCGCCCGGAGTTCCCGGTCACCGTGGAGATCACCCGCGAGGACGGCGCGGTGACCGGTGTGATGACCGTGCACTGGACGCTGCGCCCGAACAGCTGAGCGCCTAGCCGGGCGGGACGGCGGCCACCGGGTGCCGCCGTGCGGCGGCACCCGGTGGCGGTCCCGCGTCCGGCCGTCGCGTGACCGCTGCCGTGCGGGGACCGCGAGATGCCCGGCTGGCGGCAATGAGTCGACGAGGCGTCAGATCGACCGAAAACCGCCTCCGCGACCGTGAACCACCGGCACGGCCTCCGACGGATCGCACGAAGTCCGGCGCGCCGCCGTGACTTTCGCCCGGCGCGGCTCGTTCTCGTCTCACGTGCGAGCCAATCACCCGTCACCCGCGCCCGATCCCCATCCTGCCGGGCCGTCGGCCTCCGCCCGCACGGGGGGCGGGCGGGTGTCCCGGCCGCGGCTCGGCTTGCTGGCGGCGGGTGGCGTGGCCGGCATCGTGGTGGCGCAGGTCTGGGGCCTGGGCCTGGACGTCGCCCAGGCCGCCGACGCCGGTTCGGCCACCGGCCCCGCCGCTGCGCAGCTGACCGGCGACGGCGACCTGCTCGGCATCGCTCTACCCGCCGGCGGTACCGCGCTACCGGTCGGCGCCACTGCCCTACCCGCCGGCGCCACGGCCCTACTCATCGGCGGCATCGACGGCCTGGTGCGCGACCGCATCAGGGACGGCGGGCTCCCGTTGCCGGGCCAGGCATCCGGCCTGCCCGACGCGTTCGCGATCGCCGCCGGGCTGCTGCCGCCGGTGCCCGCCCGACCGGGTTCGCCCCGTGATCCGGTAGCGGCCGCCGGGCCCGAGCCGGCCGCGCCTGCTGCCGGGACGACGGTGCCGCGCTCGCCCCGGCCAGGGCCGGCCGCGCCGCAGTCCGGCACGGCCGGACAAACAAATGACGCCGGCGCCGGGCCCGGGTCCGTACCCGCGAGCCGGCCGAGCCAGGAGCCCACCGAGCGGGCCGGGGCCGACGGGGCAGTGGCAGGGGTCACCGTGGCTGACGGCGGGTCGGCACCCGGCATCGAGCAGAGCTCCCCCTCCCGGGCCGCGAACCGAGGAACTCGGCGCGCGGTGAACTGGCTACCCGGGCAGAAGGACGCCCCGGCGGCCGCCCAGGCGAACAGCGACCAGCCGACCACCCCCCAGGACAGCGAGCCGTACTTGGCAGACCGGGTGGAGCGCGCCGTGCTGATCCCGATCGCCGCCGGGCTGCTGCTCACCGGCGCCGCGATGTACAAGCACCGCGGCCTGCCGCGCGGCCACGGCCAGTGACCTCAGCTGAAGGTCCCCGGCGGCGGTGCCGGTGACGGTGCGGCCACCGCGTCCGTGGCCACCGGGGCGCCACCGGTGAAGGCGGCGAGCGCCGAGCCGTGCTCCACCCGGCCGAGCGCCGCGTCCGAGGCGGTGCGACGGGTCAACTCGGCGATCGGCAGCGGGGTGTGGGCGGCGGTCAGGATCAGGTTGCCGAAGCGCTTGCCGCGCAGCACCGCGGGATCGGCGATCAGCGCCACCTCGGGGAAGACCGCGCGCAGGGTGGCCACTTGGGAGCGGGCGAAGGCCAGTCCGGAGCCGTCGGTGATGTTCGCCGCGTAACGGCCGCCGGGAGCCAGGGCGCGGGCGGCGAGGGTGGCGAACTCCACGGTGGTGCAGTGCGCGGGGACCCGGGCACCGGAGAAGATGTCGGCGATCACCAGGTCGGCCCCGCCCTCGGGGGCGCGTTCCAGCACGCTGCGGGCGTCGGCGCCGCGGACCTTGATCTGCCAGCCGGGCTGCAGCGGGAGTTCAGCGCGGATCCACTCGGTGAGTGCGGTGTCCAGCTCGGCGACCTGCTGCCGGGAGCGCGGCCGGGTGGCCGCGGTGTAGCGGGCCAGGGTGAGCGCGCCGCCGCCCAGGTGCAGCACCCGGATCGGCTTGCCGGGTTCGGCGGCGAGGTCGATCAGATGGCCGAGGCGGCGTTGGTATTCAAAACCGAGGCGGGTGGGATCGGCCAGGTCGACATGCGACTGCGGGGCACCGTCGAGCAGCAGCGACCAGGACTGTAGGTGGTCGCGGTCGGGCACCAGCTCGGCCAGGCCGGTGTCGGTGCGGTGGGTACGCGGGGCGTGCCCTTCTCGTGCCGTGCTGCCTCGTCCCATGCTGCGAAGTATCGCCTGTCGGGGCGGCGAACGCGCAGGTGGGGCACCCGCCGGAGGGCGGCGCGGAGCGTCAGAACGGCCCGAGGCCGCCGGCCGTCAGCGTGCGCGCGGCCTCGCACAGGGCGGCGCGCAGCACCCAGGGGTCGGTCAGGCTCGGGGTCAGCTCGGAGCCGGCGGGCGGCACCAGCCAGCGCGGGTCGGTCGCGGGCAGCGGCGCCGCTCCGGGGGTACAGCTGGTGCCGCTCAGCTGCCAACGGTCGGCGGTGCCGGCCGGGACCAGGAAGGCGACGGCGCCGGCCGCCCCCTGCACCACCGAGCCGCAGGCGCGGCGCAGCCGCAGGATGTCGACCGTCTCAAGGCCGTGGCGCAGCGGGACGGTCACGGTGTCGCAGCGCAGCGCGCGCTCCCGGGCGTCAGCCGACCCGCCCGCGCCGCCCCGGCCGCGAGGCGCGCCGGCCGCCTGGGTATCTCGGGCCTCGCCGCCCGAAGCGCGGCCGCTGAGGGTGAGGCCGGTGAAGTTGAGGCCGGTGAAGCCGAGGAGACTGCGGAGCTGCGGCAATCCGGTGACCATCGTGCGGGCCTTCCTGGCTCGGTTCGCTACCCGTGACCATCGCGTCCGCTTTCCCTGCCGTTCAGCCCGATGCGGTGGTACTTCCCACAGCGCCAAGGAAACTGAGGGTTCGTCAGGAATATTAGTGAACTGATGGTATGAGTATGACTGCTTCGGAGGTCGTGTGCTGAGGATCGAGTACTGAGGGTCCAGCGGCTACTGCCATCGAGGGGCAAGCGCAGCCGCCTTCCCGATATCAACCCAACGGGTTGACGCCACGGATAGCCACGGGGCGCCTTACAGCAAGCCATGGCATTTCTTGGCAAAACAACAAAGGTTTGTCTGCTTTGCCATCAATTAGTCGCAAATTTCCCCGAAACCCATCGTGAGTGCTTGATAACAGTGGGTACTGTCGAGCCGTCGCCTCGGTCGGGCCCATCCGACCCACGGGCCCCACCCCGCACCAAGCTCGGAGCGACCTCATGGCACAATCCGTCAGCCACAGCGGCGCCTTCATCATCACCGCCGCCCCCGCCCCCGTCCGCAACACCACGATGCGCGAGCTGCGCGGCGGCCTCTCCCCGGCGGAGTTCGCCAACGTGATCCGCCGGGCGGCCCGGGAGATCGGTGAACACGTCTCCTGCGACGCCCGTTACATCGGCCGCGTCGAGGCCGGCGAGATCCGCTGCCCCAACTACGCCTACGAGCGGGTCTTCCGCCACATGTGGCCGGACCGGTCACTGGAGGACCTCGGCTTCGCGCCGCGCTCGGCCGTCCGGCGCCGCCCCGCCGCCCGCCGGTCCGCCCCATCCGGGCGCACCGACCAGCCGCCGAGCCGGGGCCTGCTGACCACCCTTCCCGCACCCACCCAACTTCCCCCGCCCAAACCGGACGAGGAGAACGACGACGTGCACCGCCGTACGTTCCTGACCGGCGGACCCACCGCCCTGGCCACCGTGCTCGGCCTGGACGGCCCCGCCCGCGCGGCCGACCCGCGCGCCACGCCCGCGCCGCCGGCACCGCGCAAGGTCGGCGCCGCCGACGTCCAGATCGTCGAACAGGCCGTCCGGGAGATCCGGTTGGCCGACGACGTGCACGGCGCCGACACCCTCTTCGAGCGGGCCGGCCAGTCGCTGCGCACCGCCTATGTGCTGCTCAACGAGGGCGACTACTCGGGCACCACCGAGCGCCGGCTTCAGGCCTCGGCCGGCGAACTGGCCATCTCGGTCGGCTGGTTGGCCCACGACTCCAACCGGCTGGGGGACGCCCGGTCGTTCTACGCCGAGGCGCTGGCCACCGCCCGGATGGCCGACGACTCGGCGCTGGAGGCCCATGTCTTCTGCAACAGCGCCTTCCTGGCCCGGGACGCCGGCCGACCGCGCGAGGCGCTGCGGGCCGCCCAGGCCGGCCAGAGCGCGGCCCGCCACCTGGACTCCGACCGGCTGCTGGCCCTGCTGGTGATGCGGGAGGCCGGCGCCTGGGCGCTGCTGCGCGACCGCTCGGCCTTCGCCCAGCAGCTGGCCCGGGCCCGGATCCTCTTCGAGCGCGGCGAGTCCGAGGCCGACCCGGAGTGGATGTCGTTCTTCGGCGAGGCCGAGCTGGCCGGCCTGGAGGCCCAGTGCTGGGCGGCGCTGGGCGACTGGGACCGGGCCACCGAGCGGGCCCGGCGGGCGATAACGCTGCAGGAGCCGCACTTCGTGCGCAACCGGGCGCTCTACACCGCCGAGTTGGCGCACGACCGGCTGGGCTGCGGCGACCTTGCCGATGCCGCCCGGCACGGCAGCGCCACCGTGGCCCTGCTCGACCAGGTCCGCTCGGCCCGGATCCGCGGCATGCTGGCCGGCACCGCCGACGGGTTACGCAACCACGGCTCGATCACCGAGGTCCGCGACTTCCTGGAGACCTACGAGGCGGCCAAAGCAGCTTGACGCCGCGTCAGCCCACCAGGCCGTCCAGGTGGCTGTGGTCGTTCCAGATCTCGATCGCGGGCAGCCCGTACTCCCAGGAGAGCACCGAGAGCGCGGCCGTGCCCAGCTTGAGCCGCTGGCCGAACTCCGGGGCCTGGCCCAGCCAGCGCGAGGCGAGGATCCGCAGCAGGTGGCCGTGGGCGAACACCACCACGTCGCTGTCGGCGGCGTGCATGGTGGTGGTCTCGGGGTGCGGGGTGCCGTGGTCCTGCTCGATGTCGGCCAGGAAGGCGTCGGCGCGGGCCGCCACGTCGGAGATCTTCTCGCCGCCGGGCACGCCGTCGCGCCAGATCAGCCAGCCCGGGTGGTCGTGCTCGCGGATCTCGGCGCCGGCGCGGCCCTCGTACTGCCCGTAGTCCCACTCCATCAGCTCAGGCCGGTCCAGGGCCCGGGCACCGAAGCCGGCCAGCTCCGCGGTCTCGCGCGCCCGGGAGAGCGGGCTGGTGTAGACCCGGGCCTCGGTCAGGCCGTTCCAGGGCGCGCGAGCCAGGCGGGCGCCGACCCGGCGGGCCATCTCACGGCCCTCCTCGGTCAGCGGGATGTCGGTCCGGCCGGTGTGCTGGCCACTCGCCGACCAGGCGGTCTCACCGTGGCGGACGAGGATCAGACGAGCGGGCATCGCGGACTCCTGGGAGAAGCTGGGGCATGAGCTGGTACGCCAAACGCGTACCGGCACTGCCATGATTCCCTACCCCCCGGTTACCGCCGGGCACCCCCTGGCCGGCCGGCCCGCACTGCTCCAGGTCAGGGCCACCCGGCATACGGTGGAGTACGCCGTCCCGGAGCGGGCGGTGCTCGACGATGCGGGCTCTGTCAGCGGCGGATGCGACACTGGCGAGCACCATGAACGTCTCGCTCGCAGAACCCGCGCGGCGGCTGGCCGCGCTGCGCGGCGCGGCCGAGCCGCGGGGCCTGGACGCCCGCGCGCTGGCCGCCCTCGCCGCCAATCCCGGCTGTCGGCGCCGCGCCCTGCTGGACGCCGCCGGGGTGGACAAGGGCGCGGTGGCCGGCCGGCTCGGCAATCCGGCGCCGTTCGGCCGCTCCCCGTTCGCGATCGCGCGCGGCACGGTCTTCGAGGCCCGGCTCAAGGCCGACGGCTGCGCGGCCCTGCTCGCCCCGCTGCGCCGGCACCTGGGCCTGCCTCCGCATGACGACGACCGGGTGGCCACCCCCGATCTGCTGCCCGGCGCGGGCCCGGCCGTGCGGGCGGCGCGCACCACCGAGGCGCTGGCCGAGGCGGTCAAGGCCTCGCTGGCCGACGCCCGGAGCTGGACGCTGCTCGACCACCCCATGCTGCGGCTCACCGTGGCCGGTGCGCCGGCCTATCTGGAGCCGGACGCGGTGGTGGTGCACGGCGGCCGCTGTACGGTGGTGGAGATCAAGTCCTTTCCGGTGCTGGACGGTTCGGCCGACCCCGCCAAGGTGGGCGCGGCCGCCCGGCAGGCGGCGGTCTATGTGCTGGCGCTGCAGCAGGCCGCCGGGGTGGACGGCAGCGCCGGGCCCTACGCGGACGGCGCGGCTCCGGGCGCACCGGAGTTGACCGTGCTGCTGGTCTGCCCGCAGGACTTCGGCCACCGGCCGACCGCGGCGGCGCTCGACATCCGCCGGGAACTGGCCACCACCCGGCGGCAGTTGGCCCGCATGACCAGGATCGAGGAGTTGCTGGAGGCGCTGCCGTCCGGCACCAGCTTCGACCTGGCCCCCGATGATGCCGGCCAACCCACGCGCCCGGTCGAGGAGTTGACCCAGGCGGTCGAGTCAGTGCCGGCCGCCTACGGCCCGGAGTGCCTGTCCGCTTGCGAGCTCGGCTTCCACTGCCGGAGCCAGGCGCGCGACACGGGCGCGCTCACCCAGCTCGGCCGCGGCGTCCGTGCGGACTTCGGCGAACTCCGCACGGTCGGCGAGGCGTTGAGTGCGGCCTGCGCCACGGGCGCGACCAGCGAGGCTCCCGAGGAGACGGCCGAACGCCTTCGCTACGCGGCCCGGTTGCGGGCCGAGGCGCTCACCGAGGCGGCCCGATGAGCCTGTTGAGCACCCTGGCCCGGCTGGAGGCGGTCCGCAGCGGACACGCCGAGCCGCTGGCCACCGTGCGCCACCGGCACCTGTCGGAGCGCCCGATGGTGCTGGTCCCGCTGGCCACCGCCGCCGAGGACGGCGCGCCGCTGGCCGTGCTGCTCGGCACCGACCGCGAGGCGCCGCGCCTGCACCTGGTGCCGCAGCCGCTCAACCGGGAGCTGCGCACCGAGTTCCTGACCGCCTTCGCGGACGACCTGCTGCCCTATCTGGAGTCCTTCGGCGAAGCGGTGGAGCTGATCGAGGGCTCCGAGAAGGACCCGGTGACCGGCGAGAAGACCCCGGTCACCCGGGAGTTGTGTGCCGACGCACCGCAGCTGCTGGTGCCGAACGCGGGCGCCATCCGCCATCTGGCGCTGATCGGCCGGGCCACCCGGTTCCGCCGCACCGCGGCCGACCCGGATCCCGGCCCGTACCCG
Organism: Kitasatospora sp. GP30; assembly: GCF_029892145.1. NCBI lineage: Bacteria > Bacillati > Actinomycetota > Actinomycetes > Kitasatosporales > Streptomycetaceae > Kitasatospora > Kitasatospora sp. GP30. Next base: position 4,033 of record NZ_JARZAH010000056.1, on the reverse strand, counting down.
GCGCCGGCCCGGGTGCCGCTGCTCGGCCGCTGGCTGACCCATCTGACCGAGCGCGCCCAGGTGCCCGGTTCCAGCCTGCTGCTGCCGATGACCGGCCTGCTCGCCCGGCACTGGGCAACCGGCCAGTCACTGCTGGAGGATCAGCACCTGGCCGCCCAACTGGCCTGGCACCACCCGCCGGCCGGCCGCACCGGAGCGCAGGCCGCGGAGCTGGCCGAGACGGCGCGGGACGAGCGCGGCCAGCTGCTGCACCCGCCGGCCGGCCCGGCCACCGACCCGCGGTTCGACGAGAAGCTGCTGGCCCCGGCGATCGCCCGGTTCGACGCGGCGCTCACCGCGCGCCGCCACGGCGGGCCCGCCGCACAGGTCGACGCCTGCGTCGAGCACCTGCGCGCCCTGCTGCTGGACGTGCTGCTGCCCACCTGGGCGGACGTCTGGTCCGGCCTGGAAGTGCTGCGCGCCCTGCCGCCGGCCGCCCATCTGCCGGAGCGCTGGGAGGGCGACCGCTGGTCGTACACCGGTCACCGGGACCGGCTGGCTGCCGGCGAGCCGCCGCAGCCCCGGCTGGACGACGCGGTGACGGCCGCCCGCAAGCTGGCCCAGCGCGAGCGCGAGCAGGCCCGCCTCGACGTCCAGGAGGCGCTGGACGATCCGCTGGCGATGGCCGAACGGCGGCTCGCCGGTGAGGCGTTCGCCGCCGAGGTGGTGGCGGTGGTACCGGACCACGACACCTCGGGACGCACCCCCAAGCCGCGCCCGCTGCTGGTGCTGCGCACCGCCGACCACCCGCACGCCGAGGCCGGCCGCGAGGTGCACCGGATCGGGGCGCCGGGCGCGCAGAAGGGCCGGATCACCGGGGTCGAGGCCGAGCAGGGGCTGATCACCGTGCGGGTGCTGAGCGGCATGGGCCGGCGCAAGGACCCGGAGCCGGGCACCCTGCCCGAGCCGGGCGAGCGAGTGCTGTTCACCCTCTTCGAGTTGACGCCCCGTCAGTCCGCGCCGCTGCCCGAGCCGGATGACACGCCCTGGACACACGGTGGTCCTCCGTCCGCCGTCCAGAATTCGACTGCCGCTGCCGAAGAGTGGGCATGACCAGCACTGTGAGCTTTGCCGACACCGCCGCCGCGACCGATCCGGGCGCCGCCGCCGATGCCGCCGTGGCGGCGATCCTGGATGCCACGGTGCGTCCCGTGCCCGGCGCCCCGCGCGGCGTGGTGGTCGACTCCCCGCCGGGCGCCGGCAAGTCGACCCTGGTGGTCCGGGCCGCGCAGGAGCTGGTCGGCGCCGGCGAGCGGCTGATGATCGTCGCCCAGACCAACAGCCAGGTGGACGACCTGGTCGACCGACTGGCGCTCAAGGCACCGGAGTTGACGATCGGCCGGCTGCACGCCGCGGACACCCTGCCCACCGCCGAGGCGGTGCGGCATCCCAACGTGACCGCCTCCGCCAAGCCGGGCGACCTGCTGGAGCTGGACGTGGTGGTCTCCACCGCCGCCAAGTGGCAGTGGGTGCGGGACGTCGAACCGTGGCGGCACGCGATCGTGGACGAGGCCTACCAGATGCGCTCGGACGCCCTGCTGGCCGTGGCCCGGCTCTTCGAGCGCGCCCTGTTCGTCGGCGACCCGGGCCAGCTGGACCCGTTCACCGTGGTCGGCACCGAGCAGTGGAGCGGCCTGAGCCACGATCCGTCGAACAGCGCGGTGGTCACCCTGCTGGCCCACAATCCGGCGATCCGGCCGCACCGGCTGCCGGTCTCCTGGCGGCTGCCGGCCTCGGCGGCGCCGCTGGTGTCGGAGGCCTTCTATCCGTACACGCCGTTCCGGTCCGGCACCGGGCCCGGTGACCGGCTGCTGCTCCCGGGTGCGCGGGCGGACGGTTCGGCGGTGGACGCGGCGATCGACGAGGCCGCCGAGTACGGCTGGGCGCTGCTGGAGCTGCCGGCCCGGTACACCGTGCGCACCGATCCGCAGGCGGTGGCGGCCGTGGCGGCGACAGTCCGCCGGCTGCTGGACCGCGGCGTGCTGGCGGTCTCCGAGCAGGGCCGCCGGCCACTGACCGCCGACCGGATCGCGGTCGGCACGGCCCACCGCGACCAGGCCGCGGCGGTGCGGGCCGCGCTGCTGGAGCTGGGCGTGCCGGTGGACGCCACGGCCGGTCCGGCCGTCGCGGTGGACACCGCCAACCGGCTGCAGGGCCGCGAGTACGACGTCACGGTGGTGCTGCACCCGCTCTCCGGGCGACATGACGCGACCGCCTTCCACCTGGAGACCGGGCGCCTGTGCGTGCTGGCCTCCCGGCACCGGCACGCCTGCATCGTGGTGGCCCGGGCCGGGATCGCGGAGCTGCTGGACGAGCATCCGGCCACCGAACCGGTGCAGCTGGGCAGCGCGATGCGGATCCCGCAGGGCTGGGAGGAGCGGATCGGCGGCGAGGTGATCCCGCTGCTCGAGCGGGTCGGCGCCCAGTTCCCGGACGGTTGGGAGGCCAACCACCGGGTGCTGGCGGAGCTGGCCGAGCACCGGGTGCGGCTCTGATCACACCTGGCCAAACCTTCGGGCCGACGTGTGCTCCGGCGTGCGGAGTCCGTGAGCGCCGTTCCGCCTGGATGGGGCAGGAGCGACAATGGACGACGGCCGAGTTTGCCCTCCCGTCCCGAAGGTGCCCGCCCATGCCTGATCGCCAAGAACCGCCGCGCCGGCTGCGTCCGGCTCCGCTGCTCTTCGAGCCCGAGGAGCTGACCGCCGAGCCGGAACGGTTCTTCCAGTTGGAGAGCCTTGACGACCCGGGCGAACTGCTGCGCCGCTCCACCGAGTTGGCGCTGGCGTTCCGGATCGCGGCCGAGCGAGCGACGGACTACCAGGCGATCGCGGCGGCCCAGCTGGCCGACCCGCACCGGTTCGACTCGCTCTCCCCCGCCGAGATCGCCGCCCGCGCCGACTGGACGGCCGACTACGCGGTCCGGATGGTCGAGTACGGCCGCGGCCTGCTGCGCCAGCGCCGGCCGATCGAGTAGCAGCCGCCCCATCGAGTGGCAGCCGTCCCATCGCCGTCCGACCACGTAGCAGCCTGCCGATCGGGTGGCAGCAGGGCCGCTGGCATATGCGGCGGGAAACCCTACGCCCTGACCCGTCCCGTTGTCCGGCGATTGGGGTTTTCGCTGCACGGCCTCCCGCACCGGGAGCACCCTGCTGGGCGTGGACATCTGGACCAACCAATCCGTGGCGTGTCTGACCCAGGCCGGTGAGGCCTGGCTGGCCTCGGCCAGCGAATACCCGCGCAGCATGCGGGCCCTCTGGGAGGCCCGGCCGTGGGCCCCGGCCGTGCTGCCCTGCGGGCGGGCCTTCGACGTGATCAGCATGCCGGCGCTGTTCGGCCGCCGGGTGCTGGACGAGCTGTGGGCCTCCGGGCCGGGCTGCGGCCCGGTGGCGGGCTTCCGGGGTCGCACCCTGCTGTTCGCCCAGCCGGGCGCCGCACCCCGGCTGCGCACCCTGCTCGCCTGGGAGGAGTGGGCGCGGGACGTGCCGCCGCTGCTCTGCCACGGGCTGGGGGACGCGGTCACCGTGCCGCCGGTGCGCCGGGCGGTGGACCAGCCGGAGCCCGGGCCGGCCGACAGCCGCTGGATCGTGGCCCCCGACAGCGGGGAGCCCTGGCTGCCGGGGGCGGGCGGACTGCTCTGGGCGTGCGTGCGGGCCGCGCGCGGCGCCGAGCCGGCCCGGGCCGCGCGCACAGCGGAGCCGCGCAGCCACGCGGTGGAACCGCGCAGCCTCGGGACCCGCCTGCCGGAGCCGACCGGTACCAGGGAGCCGCTGGCCCCGCGCCCCGGCCTGTTGCGCCCGCTGTCGCCGGCGTGACCCCGCCGCCCGCGCCGCCCCGCCGGGGAAGCCGGGGAAGCCGGGGAAAGCGATTTTGGCTCGGCCTGCCGCGCTGCTAAAGTCTTCTCTGTCAGCAGGCGCCGCTAGCTCAGTTGGTTAGAGCAGCTGACTCTTAATCAGCGGGTCCGGGGTTCGAGTCCCTGGCGGCGCACCGACAGCCG
>NZ_JARZAH010000055.1:0-39224 GCF_029892145.1 Kitasatospora sp. GP30 | reverse complement strand
AGACGATGGAGCTCTCCACCGAGGCTGAGGAGATGGGCCCGATGGACAGCGGCCAGAGCAACAGCTGCTCGAACTCCAGCTGGGTGTTCTGCTGATACCGATCGGTTCGGTTCGGTCGCACCAACCCTCGCACTACTGATCATCAGAGCATGACAATCCGAGAGGAAACAGATCATGGCGCTGCTCGACCTGCAGACGATGGAGCTCTCCACCGAGGCTGAGGAGATGGGCCCGATGGACAGCGGCCAGAGCAACAGCTGCTCGAACTCCAGCTGGGTGTTCTGCTGAACCGACTGATCGACTAGTCGGCTGGGCCACCCGGTCCCGGGCGGGCAACCGCCTCGGGGCCGGGTGGCCTGCGCCGTGCGTCGTCCGTACCGTCAACGCACGGACGAAGCCCGCAGTTCACCGTGACGACCTAGGAGGGCAGAATGATGACCGATTCCGTGGAAGCAGTCGGCCGGATCGGCCCTTCGCATAACCGTGCCGCTGACCGGCTGCTGCTGCGCACAGTCCGGGACACGGGTGTCTGGGCCGTCCTGCTGGCGCTCTCAGCCCTCGGGAGTGTGGTGGCCCAGGTGCTCCTTCCCGCAGTGGTCGGTGCCGCCGTGGACAGCGCGATGACCGGCCGCACCGCAGACGGGCGGATCACGACCTGCTCCCTGGTGGTCGCCCTGTTCATCCTGTGCGAGGTACTCGCCGACCTTGCGGCGGGCCGGAGTTCTGCCGCCGCCACGGCCCGGCTACGCCGGGTCCAACTCGCCCACCTGCTCACCCTCGGCGGGCGCGCCACCGTCCGCTTCGGCCACGGAGACCTCACCACCCGGCTGATCGGCGGCGCCGCGGACGCGGGCGCCGCGGCGGAGGCCGCCGTGTGGGCGGCGCTGTCCGTCATCCCGTCTCTCGTCAGTATCGCCGCGCTCTGGCTGATCGACCCCTGGCTGGCCGTGACGCTCCTCGTCGGCGTGCCCGCGTCGGTCTTCTTCCTGCGGTCGTACACCCAGGACCTGTCGGGCCTGATCGCCCGCTACCAACGTATCCAGGGGATCATCGCCGCCGGTTTCGTCGAGGCCCTGGGCGGCATGCGAACCATCACGGCGGCGGAAAGCGCGGACCGGGAGGCCGAACGCGTCCTGCATCCGCTTCCCGAACTGAGCGGACTCGGCCACGGGTTCTGGCGGGCGCAAACCAAGATGGCGGCGCAGAACGCTCTTCTGGTGCCCTTGCTGGAGGTAGCCGTCCTCTCGGTTGCCGGGTTCGGGCTGGCGGCGGGTCGCGTCACACCGGGTGAGATGTTGGCGGCCGCCCGCTACGCCGCCCTGGGCTCCGGAGTCGGCATGACCGCGATGTTCCTCGGTCGGCTCAGCCGGGCCAGGGCCGCCGCCGGACGGATCCAGGAAGTACTGGTGGAGCCGGCGATGGCCTACGGGGCCAGGGACCTACCCGCCGGCCCTGGTCGCCTCGAACTGCGGGACGTCACCGTGCGAGTTGACGGGAAGACGCTCCTCGAAGACGTCAACCTGGCTGTACCGGGAGGGACTTCGCTTGCACTGGTCGGTCGCTCCGGCAGCGGCAAGTCGCTTCTCGCCTTCGTCGCCGGACGGTTGACGGATCCGCAGGGCGGTACGGTGCTGCTGGACGGAGTTCCACTGCCGGAACTCTCGCACGACCAGATCCGCGGCGCGATCGCGTTCGCGTTCGAACGCCCGGCCCTGTTGACCGGGACCGTCGGGGAGGCCATCCTCCTCGGCGACGGGGAGGCGGACACGTCGCCCCGGATCGCCCGGGCCGCTGCGGCCGCCTGCTTCGACGCGTTCGTCCAGCGTCTGCCGAGGGGGTACCACAGCGACCTCCAGCAGCTGCCGATGTCCGGAGGAGAAGCCCAGCGGCTCGGTCTGGCAAGGGCGTTCGCGCACCCAGGCAGGCTCCTGGTGCTCGACGATGCGACCTCCAGTCTCGACACCGTCACCGAGTTCCGGATCAGCAGCGCCCTCGTCGGTGAGTTGGACGGCCGTACCCGCCTGATCGTCGCCCATCGGGCCTCTACCGCCGCGAGGTGTGACCTGGTGGCCTGGCTGGAAGACGGTGGCATCCGGCGGGTCGGCCCGCACAGTGAGCTCTGGGACCTCCCCGACTACCGGGCGGTCTTCCAGCCGGACCCGTCGCCCGGCCAGAACGGTCCGGAGCGGACCGCAGAGCTGTCCGGGCCGGCAGATACGACCCGATGAGGAGGGTGAGCGCCTTGCTGTCCGGTGTCCCTGGCCTGCTCTGGTCGGAGCTGGTCGCCCCGCTTCGTCGTCGGCCCCGCGTGGTGGGGCAGTTGGCCCTGTGGTCGCTGGTCGAGGCGATTCCCGGGTTCGCCACCGGTCGGTTGGTGGCGGCCTCGGTCGACTCCGGGTTCGGCGTCGGCCGACCGATGACGGGCATGGGCTACCTGTTGCTGCTCGGCGCAGCCGTCTTCGTCGGCGCGTGGGCGACCCGCCAGGTGTACCCGCGGCTGGCGGCACTGGTGGAACCGCTCCGGGACGATCTGGTGAGGCGGGTGGTCACCGGCGGGCTGCACGCGGGCGAGGCGGTGCCGGGCCGACCCGACATCTCGGGCGTTGCCAGGCTGACACAGCAGGTGGAGATCGTCCGTGAGGCGTACGCCGGGATCACCATGGTCGTTCGCAGATTCGTCTTCGCCGTCGCCGGCGCACTGTTGGGCGTGTGCTTCCTGGAGCCCCTGGTCCTGCTCGTGGTCCTGCCGCCGCTGGTCGCCGCGACGGTACTGCTGGCGCTGATGGTCCGCAGGACGACCGCGGCCCAGCGTGAATTACTCCTCGCCGACGAGGACTTGGCCGCCCTGGCGGGCACCGTCATCGGGGGGTTGCGCGACGTGACCGCTGCCGGTGCCGAGCAGTGGGCGGGAGACCGGATGGAGGCGGCCGTCCGGCGACAGGTCAGGGCGGCCCAGCGGCTCGCCGCACTGATGGCCAATCGGAGCCTGGCGCTGGCTGTCGGCGGATGGCTCCCGCTGGTCCTTCTGCTGACCACCGCGCCCTGGCTGTCCGGGCACGGCGTGACCGCCGGAGCCCTGCTCGGATCCGTCACCTACATCATGCAGGGGATCCAGCCGGCCCTGCAGACCCTGGTCCAGGGACTGAGCGGGAGCGGCGTCCGGCTCACCGTCACCCTGCGCAGGATCCTGGAGTCCACTCCGACCGTGACGGTTGCGGCTGGCGGGCCCCTGCAGAGCCCCGTCCAGTCGCCGGGCCCACGCGGAGAGTCGGCTTTCGAATCCGGCGTGGAGCTGGCGAAGGTGACGTTCGCCTACGGTCCCGGTGCCGAACCGGTGGTGCGTGACCTGGATCTCGTCATCGAGGCAGGTGACCACCTCGTCGTGGTCGGCCCCAGCGGGATCGGCAAATCGACCTTCGCCGGCTTGCTCTCCGGGCTCCTGCGGCCTACCAGCGGCGAGGTGCGGTTCGGCGGGCGCCCGCTGCCCGACCTGGGCGCCGGTCTCGTCCATCGCCGCGTCCTGATCCCGCAGGAAGCCTATGTCTTCACCGGGACCCTGGCCGAGAACCTGGCCTATCTCGATCCCACGGCGACACCAGGGGACGTGGAGCGGGCCGTGGCTGCCATGGGTTTGGAACGGTTGGTCGAGCGGCTCGGCGGGTACCGGGCCACCGTCTCGGCGGGTGAACTGTCGGCGGGTGAGCGCCAGCAGATCGCCCTGGCCCGCGCCTACCTGTCGCCGGCGGAACTCGTCATCCTGGACGAGGCGACGTGCCACCTCGACCCGGTTTCGGAGGCCCGTGCGGAGGAGGCGTTCACCCGGCGGCCGGGGTCCCTGGTGATCATCGCCCACCGGATGAGCTCTGCCCTGCGGGCCCGTCGAGTCCTCCTGATGGACGGAGCGGACACCACGGTGGGCAGCCACGAGGAGCTGCTGGCGTGCTCAGGGCTCTACCGCGACCTGGCGGGGCACTGGCAGCGCCCCGCCGGTGCCAAGGCGCTATGAGCTGCGAGGGCCCGCGGGAAGCCAGCCCATCTCCTCGGCGATCCGGATGGCGTCCACCCGGCTGCGTCCTCCGGTCTTGGTCACCGCGGCGGCCAGGTGGTTGCGGGCGGTACCTGCCGAGATGAAGAGCCGGGCGGCGATCTCCGTGACGGAGGCGCCGTCCGCGGCCAGTCGCAGCGTGTCGAGTTCGCGGGGCGTCAATGGATTCTTGCGCGCGCCCAGCGCGGCGACGGCCAGCTCGGGGTCGATGGCGCGCTTGCCGGCGGCCACCTTCCTGATCGCAGCGGCCAGTTCCTCGGCAGGGGCGTCCTTGCCGAGGAACCCGAGCACATGGGCGGAGAGCGCGCTCCGTAGATGCGCGGGTTTGGCCAACCCGGTGAGGATGAGGATCCCGCACCCGGGAAGTCTGTCGTGCAACTCGGCCGCGACTCGGAGCCCGTCCACGCCGGGCATGTCGATATCGAGCACGGCCACGTCCGGTTGGACCTGCAAGGACATCGGCAGCACCAGGTCACCGCGGTCGACGTCCGCGACCACTTCCAGATCGTCCTCGTACGCAAGAAGCGCCATCAGCGCGCTGCGCACCATGTTCATGTCCTCAGCCAACAGGATCCTGATCAACTTCCCCCCCCAGTCAGGCAATGACATGCTGTCCCGATCAGACAAACATGTTTGTTGTCGTCCTGTCTCTGAATGATCGCCGTTCGTTACGACACTGTGGGTGCCGATAAATCATCCCGCCTGGTCAGGCAGCATGTCGGTACTCGTGGAGGGTTCCGCCGAGTCTGTCTCGTCGGTGGATCTCCAAGTGTCTGATCTGTGCTGGTTCGTTGATCGGTTGGGGGAGTGGCCGCAGTGGGGCGGCTTGGCCGAGGGCTCGGTGGTCGGTGGCTGTTGTAGAACTGCTCGTACTCGCGCAGTGCGTGGAGAAGGTGGGTCTGGTTCCAGATCAGGGTGCGGTTGAGGAGTTCGTGCCTGCAGGTCTGTATCCAGCGCTCGATCAGCGAGTTCATCCGCGGGATGTGGATGCCGGTGGTGACGACTTCCACTCCGGCATCGGTCAGCAGGGCGTCGAAGGCGGCGGTGAACTTCGAGTCCCGGTCGCGGATCAGGTACCGGGCCCTGCTGCCCGCGTCCTCGAGATCCATGAGGAGGTTGCGTCCGAGCTGTACGATCCACTCGCCGGTGGGGTGCGCGGTGGCGCCCAGGATCCGGATACGTCGGGTCGAGTGCTCGATGACGGCGAAGACGTACAGCTGCGCGCCCGTCAGGGTGCGGACTTCGAACAGGTCGCTGGCCAGCAGGGCCTCGGCCTGGTTGCGCAGGAAGTCGGCCTAGGTGGTGTTCTGCCGTTCCGGTGCGGGAGGGATGCCGTGTTCCTTGAGGATCTCCCAGGCGGTGGACGCGGCGACCTTGATGCCCAGTGCCGCGAGTTCGCCGTGGATTTTGCGGTAGCCCCAGGACGCGTTTTCGCGGGCGAGGCGCAGGACCAGGGCACGGATCGAGCGGATCGTGGGGGGCGCCCGCGTCGCTTGGGCACGCGGGTTGCGGCGTGGCGCCGCTTGAGCAGGTCGCGATGCCAGCGCAGGATCGTGTCGGGCCGTACGAGCAGCAGGAGGTGGCGCAGTTTGTCCTTGGGGAGGTGGTGGAGCAGGCTGGCGAGGACGGCGAGATCGGTGTCGGTGAAGTTCGGCTTCCGGACCTGGCGTTGGAGGACCAGCAGTTGGTGCCGCAGCGCGAGGATCTCGATGTCCTTGTCTCTGTCGCTCATGGGCAGGAGGCGCAGGAACGCCAGGGCGTTGGTCGCGGCGAGGTAGGCGAAGCGCAGCAGCACGACAGATCATGATGCCGCCGACGCCCTTCCAGGTGAAGACGCCGGAGCGGTACTGGCCAGAGCCGAAGGACGGCAGCAAGGCTGTGACCTGCGTGGATGATTTATCGGCACCCGCAACGCTCCTGGCGGCGGCGTTCCTTGTCCTCGAAGTCGGCGAAGGCCCCACGAGGCGGCCCTCCACCAGCGATTCGGTGTCCTCCGTGGGGCGGGCGAGGGCGGTGAGGGATACACCTCTGCCATGCCCCCGCGCCCCAACAGTCCCAGCGGTGTTCAGGCGGTTCGTGGGTCGGGGGTGAGGCGGTCGAAGGAGACCAGCAGGTGCTCTGGGCCGCGTAGTACGGCGTTCTCCCGGTACGGCGGGGGGTCGGTGACCAGGCGGGGTGATGCGAGTCGGCGGGCGAGGGCGGTCAGGGCGATCTGTGCTTCGGTGCGGGCGAGGGTTGCGCCGATGCAGTAGTGCAGGCCGCCGCCGAAGCCGAGGTGGGCGTTGTCGGGGCGGTCGGGGATGAAGCGGTCGGGGTCGGGGAAGCGGTGGGCGTCGCGGTTGCCGGCGGCGAGCATCAGACGGATTCTGGCGCCCTTGGGGATGGTGGTGCCCGCGATGTCGATGTCGGCCAGGGCGCTGCGTCCGGACATCTGCACGGGTGGGTCGTAGCGCAGGACCTCCTCGACGAGTGGGGTGGCGAGGTCGGGGTCGGTGCGCAGTCGGGTGAGGGCGTCGGGGTTGCGCAGGAGGGCGAGTGTGCCGTTGGCGATCAGGTTGACGGTGGTTTCGTGGCCGGCGATGAGGAGGAGACCGAGGGTGATGCGCAGGTCGATGGGTCCCATCTGGCCTGCGGGGTTCTGGCTGAACATGAGGCCGGACAGCAGGTCGTCGCCGGGGTTGGTTCGGCGCTTCTCGATGAGGCCTTCGAGGTATTGGATCAGTTCGATCCGGGCTTGCTGGAGTTCGTGAAGTTCCTCGGCGGTCTGGGTGCCGATGGGGTCGAGTCCTCGGGTGAGTCGGCGGGCGAGGCTGCCGAAGACGGGCTCGTCCTGGCGGGGTACGCCGAGCAGTTCGCAGATCACGGTGACCGGTAGGGGGTAGGCCAGGTCGGTGACCACGTCGAGCTGTCCCGGCTGTTGGCTGGTGTGTGCGTCGAGCAGGTGGGTGACCAGGTCGTGGATGTGGTCGCGCATGCCGGTGATTCGGGGGATGAATTCCTGGGTGACCAGGCGGCGGAGCTGGTCGTGGCGGGGCGGGTCCAGGACGAGCAGGCTCTTCGGGGCTCCCTTCTGGGTGTTCGAGTTGAGCCGGTCGGCGCTGATGCGCGGGTCGCGCAGGAGTTGGGTGATCTCGTGGTGGCCGCTGACCAGCCAGGTCCCGTCGTCCATGCGCGTGACCGGCTGTTGGCGCATCCGCGCGAAGTAGGGGTAGGGGTTGGCGCGGTTGTCGTGCTGGAGGGCGTGGGTGAACAGGTCGGTGGCCGAGGACGGCGTCGTGGTGGGCATGGGAGTGTCCCCTTTTACTGGTGTGCGGTCAGGGCCGGCGCGGTGGGTGCAGGGAGGTGCGGGCCGTGGTCGGGGGCGGCCTCGGGTTCGCGGCCGGTCGGTCGGGGGAACTCGGCGTCGACGGGATCGAGGTGTGCCGGGCCGTCGGGTGCGTTGAGCATCGGTGGGAACGGTGTCTTGGCTTCGATGAGGGCGGCGTATCCGTCCAGCACGCGGGGCGAGTCCACCGCGACGGCGGCGACCAGGCGGCCCTGGTGCCCGTAGGCGGCGACGAATCGGCGCTGGTCGAGGGATCCCTGGGTGACGACGACCTGGTCGGCGATGGTGGGCAGGCCCACGGACTTCAGGTTGACCCCGAACTGGTTGGACCAGAAGGCGGGCAGGGGTTGGTGGACGCGGTGGTCGAGGGGGTCGTGGGTCATGTTGTGGGCGGCGGTGCGGGCCTGGGCGACGGCGTTGTCCCAGTGGTCCAGACGCAGGGGCTGTGCGGGGTAGAGCGGGTGCGGCCAGCGGGCGACGTCGCCGGCGACGAAGACGTCCTCGGCGACGGTCCCGTCGGCGGCCAGCGCTCGGCAGGCGCCGTCGCACCTCACCCCGCGGTGGTCGGCGGCCAGGGCGGAATCCGCCAGCCACTCGGTGTTCGCGAGCGCGCCCGTCGCGACCACGACCACGTCGGCGTCGACCACGGTGCCGTCGGACAGGTGTGCCCGTCGGACCTGGCCGTGGGAGTCGCCTTCCAGGGCGTGGACGGTGGTGTTCACCCGCAAGTCGACTCCGGCCTCGCGGTACCAGCCGGCGGAGACGCGGCCGATCACGCCGCCCAGCGCGCTCGCCAGCGGGGCGGTACCGCGTTGGGCCACGGTCGCGTCCAGCCCCAGATCCCGGCAGGCCGAGGCGACCTCGCCGCCGGTGAAGCCACCACCGATGACCAGCACCCGGCGCGGTGCGGCGACCAGGGCCGCGCGCAGCCGGTCCGCGTCGTCGCGGCTGCGCAGCCCGTGCACACCGAGCAGGCTGCCGCCGGCCTGTGCGGGCCACGGGCGGGCACGGGTACCGGTGGCGATCAGCAGCCGGTCGAAGTCCACGCGACGCCCGTCGGCCAGCATCACCTGGCGGCCGGGCACGTCCAGCCTGGTGGCGGCGACACCCAACAGCCACCGGGCGTCGATGTTGCGCACCCGGGGCAGCACCGTGTGGTCGGTAGTGAGCCAGCCGGACAGCACCGCCTTCGACAGCGGCGGCCGGTCGTAGGGCTCGTGGGGCTCGTCGCCGATCAGGGTGAGGTCCCCGGTGAATCCCTCGTCTCGCAGCGCCTCGGCTGCGCGCAATCCGGCCAGCGAGGCGCCGACCACGACGATGCGACCGGTGCGGCCCTGGCGCGCCGCGTGCGTGGCGGTCACCGGGTTCGTCCCGGGGACAGGGGCGAGGGCTCGGTTGCGCCGCTCAGGGTGATCGCCTGGACGGGGCACGCCGCGGCGGCCCGTTCGACCTCGCGGCGCGTGCTGGGGTCGGGCGCGTAGTCGTACTCCACCGACTCCTCGCCGTGGAAGCGGAAGACGGTCGGCGCGGCGTAGGCGCACTGTCCGTAGCTCTGGCACCGGTTCAGGTCCACCACAAGCCGCAGCGTCTGCGGCGGGGACTGCGTGCTCATCTCTTTCCTCTTTCCTCGCTGGTCCGTGCGAGCCCTGCAGCGGCGGGGGCGGTGTCGACCGCATCACCCCGCGGACCGGCGGCGGCCACGCCACCTGCCATCGCGATCAACATTCAGATAGTGACCACTATCGAGAGCGTACACGCTATCCGAGGTTTGACATGTCGGTCGCTATCTGAATACTTCTTTTGATATGGATGCTGAGCATGATGAACCAGTACGGCAGCGGTTGACCCGCGCGCAGGCCAAGGCCCGCACCCGGGCCCTGCTGCTGGACGCGGCAGCGCGGATCTTCGCCCGCAAGGGCTTCGCCGGCGCCTCGGTGGAGGAGATCGCCGAGGCGGCGGGCTTCTCCACCGGCGCCCTGTACTCCAACTTCGACAGCAAGGAAGCCCTGTTCCTCGAACTGCTGTCGCACCGCGCCTCCGACCGCATCACCGCCGCCGCCCAGACCCTGGACAGCCCCGACGCAAGCCCTGGAGAAGCCCTCGCCACCCTGGGGCGCATGCTGATCGACGTAGCCGACAAGGACATCGACTTCGCCCCGCTGCAGGCCGAGTTCTGGCTGTACGCGATCCGCAACCCCCAGGTGATGGACACCATGGCGGCCACGATGAACGAACCGCGCCAGGCACTGGAACGCGTGATCAGCGCCTCCCTGGCCCAGCGGGGCGCACCCGCCGAGGTTTCCCCCGACGCCGTGACCACGGTGGTGATGGCGCTGTTCCAGGGCCTGGTGCGCCAGCGGCGCGTCAACCCCTCAAGCGTGTCCGAAGACCTCTTCGGCCAAGCCCTGATGTGGCTCTTCACCGGCATTCTCGCCGGCGGCGCGCCCGCGCCGGCCAGCGGCGACTGACCATTGCGACCACCCAGGCAGCCAGCACCTGACCAACTCGCAGAGCAAGCCGGTCAGGTGCTAGGGGGCAACTGATGCGCGTCCCTGCTGGTGGCCTCCAGTCGTATCCCGCGCGGCCCTCGAATCGCCAGCGGCATCGATGCCACCACCGGGTCCACTGATCGTTCTCATCCCCCCACGAAGGAACCGCCCCCCATGAACCCAGCCCGACACACCCCTCACGCGGGCGGCCCGCGTCAGCCCGGCGCGGCTCGGACCCTGCGGATCCGCTACACCGTCGTCGGTATCATCCTGGCCGTCACCTGGATGGGAGAGAGCAACGAGCCGGTGTGGGAACACGCCCTGCGCTGTGTCGTGATCCTGCTGATCGTCCCGCCTCTGCTCCTGCTGTCCGAGCGCCGTCTGACCCGGGCCGTGTACGAGTCCGAGCAGCCCCGGTGGGCCATCGCCCGACTGATCACCGTCAGGATCGCCATCATCTCGGCCTCGCTCTGCGGCGCCTACCTCCTCGGCTGCCTGCTGGACCCCCATGCCGGCGGGTCCCTCGTCTTCCTGGGCGTTCGCCTGCTGCTCGTCCTGCTGTCGATTCCCCTGCAGGTCCGTGCGGCACACCGAACGCGCGCCAGCGGGGTGCATCCGTCGACCGGCCCCGTCGTGTCGCCACCCCGGCTGATCGCCGCGAAACTCATCCTCATCGTCGCCGCGCTCCTCGCTCAGACGCTGCTCGACCACTACACGCACGACGCCACCGTGGTGGTCGCGGCGGCACTCGTCATCGCAGTGGCCGTCATGGGCCCCAAGATCCACCCCCGACTGCTGATCGCCCAAGCCGCCACGAAGACGGAACCGACCAGGGCAGCAGCCTGACCGCGGACCCTGCGGGCCCCCACCAGCCCTCACCTCCGCACACCCCGCAGGCCGTCAAGAACAGCCATGAGCACTGCCAACGAACACTCCCGTGCCACAGGCTGTGACGACGGTCAAGCGCTGCTCGACACCACGGCCCTGACGCTTGCTCGACTGACACCGACTCCCACGACGCCGACTCCGGCCACCCGAGCGGTCCTGGAGCAGGCGACGCCCATCCTCCGGCGGCTCCACCGGAACTCGCGCCGGAACCCGGACCGGCTTCGTCGGACGTGACGGGGCTGCCCGTGACCGGCGAGGTCGACGCAGCATCTATCGGCCCGGGTCCAGCGCGCGCAGGTCGCCCGCTCCTACGAACCCCTTCCGCCCCCGTCCGAGTTCCGCACCGACGGGCTGGGCGTGCTCACCACCATCGAGCGATTCCTCGACCATTCGGGCGCCTGCGAAGTGCTCGTCACACACCTGCCGATGCTCGCCGCCGACGGCCTTCGCCTGTTCGTCGCTCACCTCTCGCCCTACCGGCTCGCGGCATCGGCACCCGCGATCAGCACCGCCAGCTGCGCAGGATCGAGGCCGACCTCTCCCCCTGCATCACGGAGGAACCACCAGTGACCCAGCACGACACACAGCGCGTCGAGACCTACACGGCGGCCGACGGGACCCCGCTCCCGCTGCACGTGTTCACCCCGGTCGGCGCTGCCAAAGCCGCCATACTGCTGTTCCACGGCGGCTGCTGGATGGCCGGCTCGCCGGCCAAGTTCTTCCCCCACGCCAAGGCACTGGCGCAGGCCGGCATCCTCACCGCCAGCGCCGGCTACCGGCTCGTCGGCGCGGGAGCCGACACCCCGCTCGACTGCATGACCGACGCGAAACGAGCCGAGGCGGCCTTCCGGACCGTGGCAGCGAACGCGGGGCTCACCTCAATCAGCGTCGGCGGCGGATCCGCAGGCGGCCAACTCGCCCTGAGCCTGGCCGCGTCACCGGACAGACAGTACGACAACCTGGTGCTGTTCAACCCCGCGCTGGACGCCTGCCGCGAGGACGCGCCCATCACGAAACTGCTCAACCTCTCACCGGAGCAGGCCAGAGCGATCTCACCGCTGCACCACGTACGGCCCTGCATGCCGCCCACCGTCATGTTCCACGGGACCGACGACCAACTGGTGCCGATCCAACTCGCCCGGAAGTTCCGCGACCTGCTGGCCGCCGCCGGCAACGACTGCGAACTCATCGAGTTTCCCGGAGCCCAGCACGGCTTCTTCAACTTCAACGAGAACGACAACCACACCTACGACCGGGTACTCGAACTAACCCAGGCATTCCTGCTCACCCAAGCCGCCCGCCCCTGATGCGACAGGCGAATCCCTGCGCCGTCAGCGGACAGTCGAGGGGTGATTCCTCCCGCGGCCGGCGCGGGTCGGACACAGTGGGTGCCGTGGATCGCCGCCGCCGCGGCCGCCGTCTCCTTCGCCGCGAGCTTCCTGGTCCGGCCGGGCACCACCAGCTGACCTCCCCTTTCCCCATCGACCCGAGGAGTCCTTGCATGGCCCTGCCGTCCCTCGCCTTGCTGTGCGACGACGCCACCGAGCTCCACGACGACCTGGTACGGCTGCGCCACCGCCCGCACCGCAAACCGGAGGCCAGGATCGACCTGCCCCGCACAGGAGAAGGTGCTCGCCGCGCTCGACGGACTGCCACTGGACTGCGGGCAGGTCGTGGGGAACGTCGAACGTGGGGGCTTCTCGCCCGGTCCCTGCTCGCTCACCAGGGATCCTTCGCTGTCGGGCGATCACGGTCACGGGCCTGCCGCGATCGACGGCAGGCCGCAGCCCTCACTTTTTCGTACCGCCCGTCCGCTGTCCCGGGTTTCCCCGAAAGATGCGGAGGCAGCGCCAACGGCGATATGGGAGCGCTGAGGAACGGTCAGGATCACACGGCGCCGCTTCGCCGCAACGCTGCTTGTGGCGGGACGGTGCCGGAGCGGTCGGTACGGGCGACGGCGGGGGCCTGGCGGTGGGACTCGCGCAGTCGGTGGGCGCGGGTCCCGGTGGCCTGGGCGCTCTCGTCCATCGCCGGGATGGTCTCCGGTTCGCGGAGCCAGCCGTAGTGGGCGCGCCTCGCGGGCCGTCAACTCCTTCCGGCGGGCGGCTTCATGGGCTGCGGCTTGCTCGCGCATCTGCCGCATCCTCGCAGGGACCAGCGATTAGGCCCCTCAGCCTGTGGTGCGTCGCGCCGTGGTGGGAATGACGCCGGGGGTTCAGAGAGCAGAACAAGGCGTACAATCAGAGTGTGATGCAAATCACACGCGAACTCCGGCTCGAGTGCTACCTCTCACGCGCCTCTCACGGACTGGGTGTCATGAGATGGCATCAGGCGTCATGTGGGGTGGACGAGATGGGCCCTGACCTGCACCATTCGGACTGGTGAACATAAGTCAGGCACCCGTTCGACCGCTGGGGGTCAAGGGGTCGCAGGTTCAAATCCTGTCGTCCCGACCGGCGTTTTCGCAGGTCGTAGGCCGTTTCCACCGAAAGGTGGGAGCGGCCTTTCTGGCGTTTTGTCAGCTGGTGGTCGCATGGTGGTCGCACCGGTCACAGCGGAATGGGCGCGTGAGCTGGGCGTTCGTGGCGGGTTCTGCGTTGGCGGCCTGCGAGGTGGTCGCGGAAGTGGGCGATCAGATTCCGTGGCCGGTCCGCTCGTTGGGTGGCGTGGAGGGCGAGTTCTGCGCTGTCGAGGAGTCGGGCGATGGCATCGACGGCTTCGTGTGCTGCCTGGCGGGTGAGGGTGGCTGTAGATGTTCGCGGTGGTCGACAGGGTGCGGTGGCGCAGGGTCTTGGACGATCACGAAGGGGACGCCGCCGTTGAGGGCGAGGGTGGTGGCGAGGTGGCGCAGGTCGTGGACGGCGATGCGGGGGACGCCGGTTTCGTCGCACAGCCGATGGAAGCGGTCGAGGACCTGCTTCGGGTTGACTGGGCGGCCGTGGTGGTGGAAGACGTAGCCGTGGGTGGGGAGGGTGTAGCCGAGGAAGTGGTGGTCGGCGAGGTCGTCGAGGGCTCTGCGGGCGCGCTGGTTGATGGCGATCCAGCTGAGGCTGCTGGGGGTCTTGGGTGGGGTGAGGACGGTGTGGTGGTTGTCGACGGTGGAGAGGGTGTAGCGGACGAACAGCACGCCTTCGTCGAGGTGGACGTCGTCCCAGTGCAGGCCGAGGGCCTCGCCCTTGCGCATGCCGGTGTTGATGATGAGCTCGACGAGGTTCGCGAACAGCGGGTCATGTTTGTGTGCGTAGTCGAGGAAGCGCACCGCCTCGTCGGGGGTCCAGATCCGGCGTTCGGGCGTGGGCGGCCTGGGGATGATGGCGGGCTTGGCGGGGTTGTGGCCCAGGCGGTGGCGCAGGACGGCCGCGCCGAGGGCGCTGGAGAGGGTGGCCAGGACGCGGTGGACGGTGACCTTGCCGCGGCCGGCGGCCAGTTCGGCGCGGGCGTACTGGCCGATGTGTTCGTAGGCCAGGTCGTCGAGGGGGATGTGGCCAAGGGCGGGGATGAGGTCGTTGTGGACATAGGCGCGGTAGCGGGCGAGGGCGGTGGGTTGAGCCGTAGTTCCTGGGCGGCGAGCCAGGCGAGCAGGTAGTCGCCGGTGGTCTGTCTCGGATCGGGGCTGTAGCCGGGGGGAGGCGCCTTCGCGGCTGAGCAGCACGGCCTGCTGGGCCCGTCCGGTGAGGTTGCCGGGCTCGGAGCCTTCGACGGCGGCCAGCTCCACCGTGGTTTCGGCGCGGATCGCCTCGGTCAACTCGGGGTTGTCCAGGGCGATGAGGGCGCGGCCGACGCGGTGCGCGTTCTCCAGCACCGGGCTGTACTCGACGATGACTGAGCCGCCATGCGGGAGGTTGGGGTCGGCCACGGCCTGGGCGACATCCTCGAATGCCCTGCGCTCCTGTTCCCGGCGACTCCCTCGCTGTTGGTCTCGAGGGAGTCGGCGGCGCTGGTCGGATGGGTGTAGGTGCGCCAGGCTGCCGCCGACAGTTGGGTGAGGGCTGCAGTCAGGCGGGATAGCGCGGTGAGGTCCGTGCCGGCCGGGACGGCGGCGATCCGTGAGGCAAGGTCGCCTTGGCCGGTTTCCCAGGTGGCGATGAGTTCGTGTCGAGCAGGGTCGACGCAGTAGCGGGTCATGACGGACCACCGCCAGCTCGCCTCCGTCATATCACCTGTCACGGCGGTGCGATGACGCATCGTCAGTCTGTGGCTCGATCGAGGTCGACTGGAAATCATCGAGGTGTGGCCCGCTGATTCTCGCCGGGAGCGTGCTCTGCGTCGCGTTCGAGTCGGCCTTCGCCGACTTCCGGAGTGAGTGGCTGCCGATTCCGGCCACGCGGATGGCGAAATATCGCTTTGAGGCGCCTGATGATGACGATGTGTCATGTGATCGGTTCTTGTCAGGCGGGCGGGCCCATGACGATGGTCGATGCCCGCTGCTCGGTTCCTGGTGCCGGGAGCTGATCAACCCCAAGGCACGCGACGCCAACCACGTCGCCGCACACTGGAAGGAGGCGCTGAACCAGTTCTCACTCTTCTTCGAGGACCGGCTCAGCATCCCAATGACCACAGGGGACTTACACGAGATCGCTTACACGCCCTGACACACCGGCTCGCTCAGGTCATCCGGCAGGGGCCACGCTCTGGGGAGCGGACCGTCCTGGTCCGCAGCCCGGGCCTCCACGTCGAGAGGGTGGGGCGTTTTCCCCGTGGCTCAGCCGTGTCCGAGCAGGCGGGCGAGAACCGGGCCCAGGTGGTCGGGGGATCCGGCGGTGCGCCAGGCGATGAAGCCGTCGGGGCGCACGAGGAAGGCGCCGCCGACCGGGAGTTCGGGGAGGTCGACCGCGTGCGCGGGGAGTCGGAGGTCGGCGGCGGCGGCGAGCCAGGCGGTGTTGCCGGGTGCGGTGAAGAGGGTGAAGCGGGAGGCGACCATGTCGAGGGTCGAGACGTCCTCGGTGACCCAGTGGTGCGGAAGACGGGAGCCGGGCGCCCCGTCCAGGGCGATGGTGAGGTCCTCGGTGGACGGGAGCTCGGGGACGGGGTCGATGACCGAGGCGGAGACGTAGCGGTAACCGGCGTGGACGATCGGGGCGTTGACCGCCCCGGCCTCGGCGCGGGCCCGGGCTGAGGCGGCGCCGCGATCCCAGTGCAGGGCCGGGTCCCGCAGCCGCAGGATGGCCTGGTCCAGTGCGAGTCGGGCGACCGGCCGCCGCTCGGCCTCGTAGGTGTCGAGCAGGGCGGGCGTGGCCTGGCCGCGCAGTGCGAGGGCGAGCTTCCAGGCGAGGTTGTGCGCGTCGGCGATGCCGGTGTTCATGCCGAACGCGCCCATGGGGGGTATCGCGTGGGCGGCGTCGCCGACGAGGAAGGTCCGTCCGGTGCGGAATCGGTCGGCGATCTGGCCCCGGACGCGCCAGGGCATGGTGCTGACGATCTCGATGTCCAGTCCGGGTGCGCCGAGCGCGGTGCGGATCAGCTCGGGGGTGGGCACCAGCGCACGGTCGGTGTGCAGGGTCCATTCCTTGTCGCCGTCGATGGTGATCAGTGTTCCCGGCGCCTGCGGGTTGGTCAGCTCGCAGACGATGAAGCCGTGCGGGCCCAGGAGCGGGCGCAGGTCGGCCCGGAACAGGGTGTTGTTCATGGCCTGGCCGAGCGCTCCGGGGCCCGTGGTGGCGATGCCGAGGGCTGAGCGGACGGCACTGCGGGCACCGTCGGCTGCGATCAGGTAGTCCGCGTGGATCGTCCGGCCGTCGGTGAGGACAGCGGTGACCCGGTGCGTGTCCTGCTCGAGCGCGGCCAGTTCGGTGCCGTACTCGATGAGCGCGCCGCGGGCGCGGGCCGCGTCCAGAAGGACGGCCTCCAGCCGGTTCTGCGGGCAGGTGCCGCGCAGCGAGCCGGGTGTGTACGGCGTTCGGGCGGCCGGCTGGGCGAGTTCGGGGCCAAGGGGGCGGGAGGGGAGGTCGGCAGCCGCTAGCGTCTCGGCGCTGATCCTGCCGAGTGTGCCGGCCGCCGGCTCGACGGCGACGGCGTCGACGGCCTGTGCCAGACCGACCTCGCGCAGCAGTTCCACGGTCCGAAAGCCCACGCCGGTGGCGCGGGGGTGGCGGTGCGGTCCGGCCGCGCGCTCGATCACGTGCGCCCGGACGCCGTGGTGAGCCAGGAACACCGCGGCGCTGAGGCCGACCGTGCCGCCCCCGACGATGAGTACCTCGCTCATGGTTGTGCTCCCCCCTCTGACGGCTCCCAGATGATCGGGAACACCGTGTCCATTCGGGAACAGTGTTCCCGGATTCGGGAACACTGTAGCCGAATCGCTAGGATGAGCGACATGGGCGAAGAGAGAACGGCACCCGAGGTGGTCTGGACCCGCGCGCGGCGAGCGCCTCGGCGCCAGCCGATGACCCTCGAACGGATCGTCGACGCCGCCATCGGGATCGCTGACACGGAAGGGCTCGAGGCCCTGTCGATGCGCCGCGTCGCCGCCCAGCTCGACTCCGGCACGACCTCGCTGTACCGGAACGTGACCAGCCGGGACGAACTGCTCGACCTGATGATCGACGCCGTTCAGGGCGAGGAGATGCCGCTGCCGTTCGGCGACTGGCGCGCCTGCCTGCGGACCGTCGCCCGGCACCAGCGGACCATCCTGCTGCGGCATCCCTGGCTGGGCGGAGTCATGTCCACCCGCCCGGCCTTCGGCCCCAACACCCTGCGACGCACCGACATCGCACTCGGTGCGGCCGGCATCCTCACCCCCGACATCACCCTCGCCTCGGACATCGTCGTCGTCCTGACCCAGCACGTGTTCGGCGCCGTCTCCCGGGAACTGGCCGACCGGGAAGCCCAGCGCCGCACCGGCCTGACCGAGACCCAGTGGCGGGCGAGCATCGGCCCCTACATCCGCGAGGTCGTCGCGAGCGGTGAATACCCCCACTTCGCCCGCCGGGTCATCGAGGCCACCGACCACACCTTCGACGAACTCTTCGAGTTCGGCCTCGACTGCCTCCTGGACGGCATCGCGGGGAAAGTCGGCGAGCGATCCTGAAACGCCCGACGCGGGACCCCGCAGGGCTTCCTGGAACCGCACCGGGACACGCCGCCCCTGCCCCCGCAGGCTCCGACCACCGGATTCCGGCGGCGCAACGGCCACGGTGACATCGACCCGCGGGTCCGCCTCGACCGGCCCTCGACGCGCGCAATCCCGGTCGGCCGGGTCCGTACTCCGGAGTGCCGACGGCGCTACTCCAGGTCTATCCCGGGTCCGCCGAGCCGGCTGACGCGATCCCACCGATCACGAGTTCGAGGGAACGGTCGAAGACCGCCTGGTGGCTCTGGTCGCCGCCCGCTCCCGCCAGGGCCCGGGCGAGGTGGGGGTAGTTGCCGCCCGCGACGGCGGAGGCAAGGTAGCGGGCCTGGGTATCGAGGGACTCGCCGGAGGTCTGGTCCGCCGCCTCGACGGCTCGTTCCTGGGCGAGTTCGTACGACATGTGGCTGGCCACGAAGCCGGTGAGGAGGCTGAAGGCCTCCAGCTGCGCCTGGGCGTCCAGGCCGGTTTGGGCGAGGACGGCGAGTGCGTGGTCGAGGACGGCGAGGGTGTTCGGGCCGAGGGTCTGGCGGGCTGGCAGCGCGGCGGGGAGCCAGGGATGGCGCCGCATGATGGCGCGTTGCTCCTGGGCGATCCGACGTAGGTCGCGGCGCCAGTCGCCGGAGGGCTCGGCCGGCAGTCGGTGGTCGCCGCTCACCTCGTCGATCATCAGCTCCAGCAGTGTCTCCTTGTCGGGGACATAGCTGTACAGGGACATCGTTCCGGCTCCGAGCCTGGCCGCGACGGCGCGCATCGTGACGGCGTCGAGCCCTTCGGCGTCCGCGACGGCGACCGCGGAGGCGGTGATCGCGGCTCGGCTGTGGGCCGGCGGCCTGCCCCGGCGCGGGCGTTCGGCCGTCGACCAGAGCGCCTCCGGATCCACGCGGGCCTGGCTTCCCGACGAGCTGGTGCGGGTCACGGTGGCACCTCCCTCCTCCTGGTGGCCATCCAATCATGGGCTATTCTCGTACAACATACGGGAAATTGCGCCGGGTCCACCCAGGCCCGGCCCACCCGCACCCAGGAATCGAGGTACGACCGCGATGCCGACGCGCCGTCCGCCAGTGAAGAAGCCGCCCCTGAGCGCCAGGATGATGAGACGGTCCATGGGGGGTCTACCCGCCGCAGTGCACGACATCGGCTACGAGCCCGGCCTCGTCGTACCCGCGGCCGACGGCAGCCCCCTGCTGACCGACCACTACTTCCCCCTGGACGACGGGGAGTTCCCCACGCTCCTGGTGCGCTCGCCGTACGGCCGGGGCTTCCCCTGGGCGCCGATGTACGGCGTGCTGCTGGCCGAGCAGGGCTTCCACGTCATCCTCCAGAGCTGCCGTGGCACCGGAGGCTCCGGCGGCGCGTTCGACCTGTGGCGCAACGAGGCCGCCGACGGCCGGGCCACCGTCGTCTGGCTGCGCCGCCAGCCCTGGTTCACCGGGGTCCTGGGGACGATCGGCGCCAGCTACCTCGGCTACGTCCAGTGGGCGCTCGCCCTGGACCCGCCGCCGGAGCTCCGCGCGATGGTCGTCCAGATCGCCATGCACGACCCGCATCGCTTCTTCTACACGGACGGCGCCTTCTCCCTGGAGAACGCCCTTGTCGTCGCCATGGGCCTCACTTCGCAGCACCGGGGCGTCCCGAGCTTCCTGCGGGCGACCCTGCGGCTGCAGCGCCATCTCAAGAAGGCCACCGGCGACCTGCCCCTGATGAAGGCGTACCGGTCGGCGCTGGGCGCCCCGGTCCCGTTCCTGGAGGAGGCGATGGCACACCCCGACGCCGAGCACGCCCACTGGGACGGGGCGGACGTGGGGTCCGCCGCCGACGGCCTGAAGGTGCCGACCGCGCTGATCGGCGGCTGGCACGACGTGAACCTCGGCCAGACCCTGCACCAGTACGGGAGGCTGCGCCGCGCCGGGTGCGAGACCTCCCTGCTCATCGGCCCGTGGTCGCACCAGTCGGCGCTCCAGCAGGGCTGGCCCGAGGTCTTCACCGAGAGCCTCGCCTGGCTGCGGGCCCACCTGTGCGGCGACCCGTCCGGGCTGCGGCCGACAAGGGTCCGGGTCCAGCTCGGCGGCCGGCAGGAGCGGCAGGACCTCCCCGACTGGCCGCCGGCCCACCGCGAGCATCGCTGGTACGTCGACACCGGCGGCACTCTGACCCCCCGAGTACCCGACGCCACGACCGGGTCGTTGTCGTTCGACTACGACCCGACGGATCCGACGCCGTCGCTCGGCGGCGCGCCGGTCGGCGGCAAGGCCGCGCAGACGGACAACCGCCCGCTGGAGGCCCGGTCCGACGTGCTGACCTTCACCACGGCGCCGCTCACCGCACCGGTCGACATCCTCGGACCGGTCAGCGCGCTGCTGCGCATCAGCACGGGAACCGGCCACGCCGACGTGTTCGCCCGACTCTGCGACGTCGACCCCCGCAACCGCTCCACCAACGTCTGCGACGGGCTGCGACGCCTCCGGCCCCTCGACGACCCGGCCGCCGTCACCGTACCGATGGGCTCCACCGCGCACCGCTTCCCCGCCGGGCACCGGATCCGCCTGCAGATCAGCGGCGGGGCCCACCCCCGTTTCGCCCGCAACCCCGGAACCGGCGAGCCGGCGGCGACGGCCACCCGTCTCGCCCCGGTCCGGATCTCGCTCCACCACCCGTCGCTGCTCACCCTCCCCGTCGTGGACGCGGCTGCGGCTCCCGGCCGATAGCCCAGGCCGACCGCCCGGTCGCCACTTGTCACCCTGAATCTGTGGTGTCAAGTTCCCGCGCATGACGGCGGCTCAAGCCACCGTGCTCTGTTCAGCGGGGGAACATGTCGGCGTAGGGATCCGGTTCGTTGGTGAAGGGATCTCGTCCGGCCTTCCATCGGATCTGCTGTTCGCGCCAGTGAACGAATCGTGGAGAGGTCTTGCCCCAGAGCGAGGTATCGCTCAGGGGACAAGTGGCGAGGTCAGCGGTGAAGATCCGCAGGAGGAATCGGGCCATGCCGCAGTCGAACAGGGTCCAGCGCTCGTCGGTGTGCCGGCCGCAGACAAGGACCGGCCAGTGGTCGGGGTTGGGGTCAGTGGTGAGCCAGCACAGGAGATCGGGTCCGGATGTCTGGCCCCAGGGGAGGATGTGAGCCGGGTCGAGGTCGGGGCGCCACTGCGCGGGAGTGTGCTCCCACGTGGAGCGGGCGCCCGAGATCTCGTCCTCGATGGCACCGGGATCCCATTGGATGCCGTCCTCGTGCAGAGGGAGGAGGACACTCAGCAGGTCATCGATGCCCCCACCGCCATAGAGCGACATGAACGCCTTGTAGTCGCTGGGCAGTTGGCAGTCCAGTCGTTCTTCGACCGAGGGCCAGTCCAGGGCCTCGTCAACGCCGAAGGTCGGGGCCATGACCTGGGCCAGTGCTGCGATATCCGGGTGCTCAGTCATGGGCCTCCTCTTCCTTCCTGTTGGTCGGCTCAACCTAGTGGCTCGGGCGGACAGCACGGCCGGCGGGTGCTGTCTCGGGCCAGCGCATCGGTCTCAACGATCGGTAGTGCCACGGCGCCGGGAGGCAGGCTGAGCTCTCGCGGAGTGGGTCCGGCCGGAGTCGGGACGTCGGCAAGCCGCTCAAGCAGTCGGTTGAGGGCAGCCTGGCCGTCGTCGACGGCGGCGCGTTCATCTCGGTGAGCGGGATGGACACGGCCATCCTCTGCAAGTTGCTTCTGGCTTCGAGGAGTTGGAATCACGTGGATTCCTTTGGGGTGTAGAAGTCGCAGCGTGCGCAGGCCCATGCGGTGCTGGCACCGAAGAAGGTGTAGCTGCAGTAGCCGTGTCCGAGGTCGTAGTGCTGCCAGGGTTCGCCGGCCGCGGCGTGCGCGGTTCGCGGTGACCGGGTCGACGTCCTCCCGCTCGCACATCACCAGGTACTCGGCCAGTCCGCAGGCGTAGGCGTCGATCGTCCTCGGCGCCCGACCGAGATCAGTCCAGATCTGCAGCCACACCGCCGCCTGCTCATGCCGGCCCAGGACCGGCCACCGGGGGGGATCTCCGCGGCGGCTTGCCGGGGTTCGGTCAGGTGGTGTGGTTCGGGCTGAGTCGGAAGATCCGCAAGGGGCGTCCGGAGCGGTGTGCGTAGGTGGCGTAGGCAGGCCAGACGGTGAGGAGTTGTTGCCAGGCGTGGTCTCGGTCGTCGCCGGTAAGGAGGTGGCCGGTGACGGGGGTGGCGCGGCCGTCGCGGGTGACGGTGGCGTGGGGGTGGGCGATGAGGTTGGTGCTCCAGGCGGGGTGTCGGGGGTGGCCGAAGTTGCTGGCGACGACGAGGAGGTCGCCGGTGGGTTCGGTGGCGTAGAGGAGGGGGGTGCGGCGGGGCTGTCCGGTCTTGCGGCCGGTGGTCTGGAGCATGAGGGTGGGCAGGAGGGCGGAGAACAGGGTGCTTCGTCCTGCGGTGAGGGTGTGGATCGCGCGGTCCAGGGGTGGGGTGATGGCGGCCATGGCGTCGACGAAGGCTGGTTGGGCTCCGGCGGCGGCCAGCAGACGCCGTGCGCCGCTGAGGCGCCCGGCCGGCCTGGGCGCGGAGCGGCGTGGGGGTGTGCGGGGTGTGGTGTAGTCGCCCTGGGCGTTGCCGAGTGCGCTGCTGAGGTGGCTGAAGATGCCGGGGGCGAGGGCGTATGCGCGGTACAGCGTTGGCAGGTAGCCGGGGATGTCGACGTGGGGCCGGCCCTGTCGCAGGCCGGTGAGGACGGCGTGGGCGACCTGTTCGGGGCTGGTGGTGGGCAGGAAGTCGGCGAGGCGGGGGAGCCGGCTGGGTGGGACGTGATGGTGGAAGAAGTCGGTCCCGACGACGACGCCCGGGCGTACCAGCATGGCGTGGACGGGCGTGCCGGACAGTTCCAGTTGGAGGATGCGGGTGTAGCCCTCGACGGCGGCTTTCATGGCCGCGTACGCGGCGGAGGGGCCTTTGACGAAGACCTTGCCCGCGGAGGAGCCGATGTTGACGATGTGTCCGCTACGCGAGTCCTGCATGAGGGGCAGCACCGTTTTGATGGTGTGGACCATGGCGTCGTAGCCGACGCGCATGGTGCGTTCGGCCTCCTCGACGGTGGTCTCCTCGACGTCGGCCCAGCGGATGTAGGCGGCGTTGTTGATCAGGATGTCGATGCGGCCGTGTTCCTGGTGGGTGTCGGCGATCCACTGCTTCACGGCGGGGTGGTCGCTGACGTCGAGTTCGTGGAAGGTGATGGTGCCGGGGGCGGGGGATTGCGCTGAAAGCTGCTGGGTGGCGCGGGCGAGGTTGGTCGGGGAGTTGTCGGCGGCGTGGACGCTCGCGCCGTGTGCGGCAAGGGCGCGGGACAAGGCCAGGCCGATGCCGCCGGCGCCGCCGGTGACCAGGGCGACCTTGCCGTGGAGCCAGGGCCCTTGACGGGCCGGGCGGGCAGATGTGGGAGCGGGCACGATGGCCTCCTGGGATGGGAGCGTGGGTCGCGGGGGCAGTCGGTTTGGGAAGAGGCGAGGTGGGCGGCGCGTCAGGTCCGGGTGGTGTGCCTGACGGCGAGCAGGTCGGCATTGTCGCCGCAGGGTCGTCGGACCGAAGCGGCGTCAGCCACTGTCCGGCCGCCGTTGGCGGGTGCCGCCCGCTGTCCGTTGGGTTGTCGGTTCACTGTGCCGAGGTGGGCTGCGCGGCGGCTTGTTCCCACAGGGCAGGGAGCTGGTGGAGTCCGGGGAGGGCTTGGTCGGTGACGAAGTAGGCGCTGGTGGTGCCGTTGTAGCTGCACGCGACGATCGATGCCGGGTGGCTGTGCGGGAGCCAGGTGAACACCTGGAGGTGGGTGACGGGGGCGCCCTGGTACTGCAAGGGTTGGTTGATGGCGACGTAGGAGGTGTCGATGATCGCCCTGGAAGGAGTGGTGAGCCGGGCGGCGAGTGTGTGGAAGACCCGCGCCGGAGTGTGATCCGTGATCGTGCGCATGGCTGCACGCCGGGCGGCGTTCTTCGGCCCACGAGTGGCGGCGATGACCGCCTCCAATCGGTCGGCCGGGGTCGGCCGGTGGCAGGGCAGGGCGAGGGGAGCGAATGTGAAGAGGTTCCCGGGGAGGCCGCTCTCTGCGGTGCGGCGCAGGTTCACCATCATCGCGACGGACACGGGCCGACCGGCACCTCGGGGCCCGTGCTCGGCGCTCCAGGTGCGCAGCGCGCCGGCCAGGGCGGCCAGTACTGCGTCGTTGGTGCTGCCGCCGCGCGCTGCGGCTGTGGTGCGCAGGACATCGGTGGGCACCTGCGCCCAGGCGCTGACGCGGGCGCCGCGCAGAGGCCGGTCGGGGTCGTTCCAGAGGTTGTTGGCGGCGGCGGAGCCGAGCATCCCTGTGAGGGTGCGGGCGTAGTCGCCGAGTTCCGCCCTGGGGGCCGGGACCGCGGTCGTGCGGGCGGTGGCGTCGGCTGGGGAGGTGCCGAACAGCTTGTAGACGGTGTCGAAAAGGCCACCGCCGTCGTGGGTGGTGTGGTGGGCGCGGTAGCACAGGGTGAAGCGGCCGGGGGCGTGGCCGTGCAGCAGCCACAGGTCCCAGGGCGGGCCGTTGTCCGGGAGTGGGTGCGTCAGGAGATCCTGCAGGGCAGCGTCCAGATGTGACTCGCCGAGCTCGATCTGCCGTTCGCGGACTCGTTGTTCCAGGTCGGGGTCCGGGTCTCGGGCCCAGCGGGCCCGAAGGCCTGGGCCCTTCAGGTAGTGGGTGAGGCGGGGCTGCCGGGCGAGGTTGGCGGCGATGTGGGCGCGCAGGTCGGCGAGCCGTGGGGCGGGGCCTTCGCAGTGGAGGAAAGCACCGACGGTCAGCGACAGCCAGGGCCGTGCCTGAGCCATGTCGTGCATGGTCAGATCCATGGGCGTGGGGCGCGCGGGACTGGGCACGGCGGCTTCCTTCCGGGAGGACACGGGCGTGGGGTGGCGCTGGGCGAGAGGGTCACGGGCTCGCCCTGATGGCGGGCCGCCATGGCCGACGGCTGCTGTAACGGTGTGCGCGGCGCTGCGGGGGCCAGGCGGCGGGTGAGGTGCCCGAGAGCGAGGAGTGTGAAGGTGTCGGCGAGAGCGGGGACGGAGAAGCCGAACGGGCGCGGCCCGATGGAGTCCGGGATGCCGGCGATGGACCCGTCGGGGCGCCGGCGGGTGAGCAGGTAGGCGGCGCCGCGGGCGGCGGGGCCGGGCACGGCGCTGCAGGAGCTGAGGGTGATGAGGGCGTAGGCGGTAGTGAGGGCATCGCTGGCATCGCCGTCCTGCTGGCCCCAGCCGCCGTCGGGATTCTGGGAGTTCAGCACCAACTGCGTCGCCCGCTCGGTGATCTGCTGCGCCGGGCTGCCGGGTGTGGCGTGGTCGGGGTGGCGCACGGCGGCGAGGGCCGCACGGAAGACGGTGTGCAGGCGGCTGCTGCTCCAGTCGGGTGGGAAGGAGCCGTCCGGGTGCTGCTGGGAGGCCAGGTGTTGGAGGGCGGCCTGCACGGCGGCGTGTTGGTGGTGGCCCTGGGTGTTGAGGGCGTTGGCGGCGGCCGCGGTCATGCAGGCTTCCGACGGTGCGCCGGCCAGGTAGGTGGGGAAGCCGCCGTCGGGTCCGCGTAGGGCGTGCAGGGCGCCGATCGCGCGGCTGATCGGCGTGCGGTGGGCGTCGGGGCCGGTGAGGTGGAGGACTTCGACGGCGGCCGAGGTGCAGTCCACGTCGGCGAGCTGGGCGTGTTCGGTGTAGGACCAGCCGCCGCCGCTCTGCTGGAGGTGGAGCAGGCGGTGGGCGATGGCGTCCAGGACGGGTGCGCCGGCCCCGGCGGCGTGCAGCGCCACCCCGGCGGTGGCGGTCAGCCAGGTGTCCTCGTCGCAGATGAACGGCATTCCCCCGTCGGGGCGTTGGTGTTCCAGTGCGGTGCGTATCCCGTCAACTATCAGGTGGCGGTGGCCGGGCAGCGGCGCCAGGGCGTGCAGCACGGACAGGTGGATGAGCAGGTTTCCCTCCCATGCGGTCCCCGGGCGCTGGGTGGAGCGCAGCAGTTCCAGGTCGGGTGCGTCGATCAGCTGGGGCTGCCGGTGGGCGTGGGCGAGGACGGCCTTGACCGCGGTGACCTGGACACGCGCCCAGGTGTGCAGGCCGCGCAGGGAGAACGCTTCGGTGCCGGGGAGCTCTGAGCCGGGGGCGCCGCCGAGCAGGACGAGGACCGCGTGCAAGAGGGCGCGTTTGCGTGCTCCGGTGAAGTCCGGTGCCTGGCCGAGGAACTGCTCGACGTCCAGCAGGTCGGCCGTGGCCGGCCGGCCGTCGAGGGCGGCTCGTGCCAGCACCCGGTCCAGCGGCTTCGGGGAGTCGCGGTGGCCGGCGAGATAGCCTGCCAGCTGTGCTCGGGCTGCGGGCTCCACGTTGGTACGGTCCAGCAGAGCGAGCAGGAGGGCGGATTCCAGGACGCGGCTGTGACAGGGGTCGCGCACCGCCCCGTCTGGGTCGACCCGGGACAAGAGATGGGCGCGCAGCCGGGCGGTGGCGGGCGCCAGGTCGGCGGGGAAAGCGGCGTGGGGCCAGCGGGGCAGGTCGGCGGGTATCGGGGCGGGTCGCATCAGGCTCCGTCCTGGGATGTCGTCGATCGGCGGGTCGTCGCCGTGTCCCGCACGTCAGTACGGCGGCACCGTAGACCGGTGTGGTGTGGGCGGCTCAGGATCGGGGATGAAGCGCCCGGTGACGGCCAGCCAGTGCAGGGTGGCGGCCATGAACGCCTCCACCAGGTCGACGTAGCGGAGCAGTTCCTCCAATCGGTCTTGCGGCAGGGCGGGTACGGCGCGCAGCGCCGCCGCGGTGGTCCCGAAGCCCGCGCGGCGTTCCTCGATCATCGCGGCCACCCGTAGCCGGGCCTCGCCTGTCGAACAGCCGTCGTGGCGGGCGAGGAGCGTCACCAGGTTGTCCTGGCCGGCGGCCTCGTCGTCCGCAGCCGAGGCCAGGTCGTTCGCCCAGCCCGCGACATCCGCCACCGCCCAGCGCAGATCCCGCACTTGGGCATCCACGCGCGGGTCCTCCACCAGGTGGGCGTGGCCGGTGCGTTCCAGTACGTCGAGCATGGGCAGCAGGGTGATCGTGCGGCGCCGCAGTTCCAGATAGGCCGCCACCGGCAGCCGGACCCCGGTACGTCGCAGGGCCACCTCCTTTTCGCAGGAGTCCAGGAAGTCGGTGTAGTCCGTGGTGAAACGCTCCCGCCAGCGGGCGGGCATGCCCGCGGCCGTACGCTCCCACAACCGCGCCAGCACCACCGCGTGCGAGGGAGCGGCAGCGGAGGCTCCTGAGTCGGGAGCGAGTACCCGGCGCAGGGATGCGGTGAACCGCTCCAGCTCACCCGGGACCGACCCCAGGCCCCGACGGTCGATCTGGTCGTCCACCCAGCAGATGAACGCCGCCCACTGCGCCGTCAGCGCCACATCCGCCGCATCTTCCCGCGGGAGGGCGCCGCCGGCCAATACGTCCAGCCGCATCGTGGCAAGACGCCGCTCCTCGCGGGCGTCCGCCACCAAACCCGCTTCCCGCGCCCACGGCAGCACCGCCTCGGACCCGAGAGCCGCCGGGACTGATGAGATGTCAGCCATGCCCCGATCTTGTCAGACCACCGTCAAATCTGGGCGGCGAACTCGGAAATGACGTCAACCTCGGGAAAGCGCCCACGCAGTGCAACGTGTGCTCCGCACCGGACGAGTTCCTGTCAGCGAAGGCCAGTACCCTGAACCGTCGCAGGCTCACAAGCAACACGGGCCGCACCCCGATCGCTCCTGCCTCGGCGCTGGCGCCGGCGGTGGTCACCGGTACCAGCGTGGTGGCTGGCCTGGGGTGGCGGTCCGGCCTTGGCCCAGCAGGTGCTGTGGGCGGCGACCTCCCTGAAGACCGCTTCGGCCAGGTTGTGCCAGACGTGCCAGCGGTCGGCCACCTGCACCGTGTCCGGCAGTGCGCGGCGGATCGCCCCGGCGTAGGCCGCGGAGCCGTCCCGGCATACGACCCTTGACGCCGGAATGCTCTCGCAGCCAGGCCTCCAGGGTGTCGGCCTGACTGTCGGGCAGGACGTCGATCCGCTCGCGGGTCTCGGCGTCGATGAGGACGGTCGCGTAGCGCCGGCGTCGACGTAGGGCGAAGTCGTCCACCCCGAGCACACGGGGTGTCCGCGGCTTCGGCAGCGGCAGGCGCAGCAGCACGCGCAGGGCCACGTGCCGGGAGACGAACACGGCCAGAGCGGATAACACTCGGGCACCGGTACGACCGGCTAACTCCCGCACCACCGCGCCGATCTGCGCGGTCAGACGGGGGCGTGCGCCGCTGGTAGCGCTCGAGGACTCCGGGCAGCTGTTCACGGAATGTCTGATGGCAACCCGGGGTTGGGCACAGCAGGCGGCGCACTCGTACCCGAACCACCACCCGGCGCGCGTCGATCGGCACGTCCGCGATGGTCCGCTCGTGGTAGCCGTGCACCCGCACCGCGGCGGCCCCACACCTCGGGCACGCCGCCGGCCCCCTCCGGCGTCCGCGCCCGGACCCTGATCAACGCACCCCCGCCCTCGACGGCATCTATGACCAGCGGCGACAATCCCGAAAACACCAAGCCCACAAGCTCGTTGACATCTCGCATGACGTGTCGACGACGATTATGACGCTTCGGCACCACCGAATTCGCGACAGAGCCAGATCGCTGACACGCCCACCGATATTCGCCCTTTCATACGCGCGGAACGGATCAGCGGCCGTCCTGGCCGGTGCGGGGTCAGGCGGGGGCCTGTACAGCCAGCGGTGCGTCCGGGACGGTCGGTGCATGCCGGTGGCCGGCCGTTGCGGGCGGGCTCTCGGTGCGGGCTCGCGCCGGTTGCGGCGGGATAGCCGGAGGGCCTGCGGGCGTGGGGAAGCCCTGCGGGGGCCAGGGCCCGTGGGCCAGATCGTGGCGGAGGGCGTCGAGTCTGGCCAGGCAAGCGTCGATTCTGGCCAGGCAAGCGTCGATGGTGGCGATGGCGGCGCTGCCGTGCCCGTGGATGCGGCGCTCGATGGCGGCGAGCCGGTCTTCGATCTGCTGCCAGCGGTCTTCAGCGGTGGTGAGGCGGTCAGGTGCGTCGTTGGTCGCTGTCATGGCGGAGGCGGTCGGTGCGGTGGGTGAGGTCGTCGAGGCGGGCGGCGAGGTCCGGATGGGCGGCGACGTGGGGGCGCATGTCGGCGAGGGGCGCGAGCAGGTCGGCCGGGTCGGGGGCGCCGAGGGCGGTGGTGAGCGCGGTCAGCGCGGGACGGGCCCGGGGTGTGAGGTCGGGCGCGGCGGTGATCTGGGCGGCGAGGACGCGCAGGTCGGCGGCGTTGTCGCGGGCCCAGGCGGCGACGGCGCGCTCGGCGGCCCGGCGGTCGCGTACTGCCTTGACGCGCTCCGCCCCGGTCGCGGCCTCTTCCGGTCTGCTGCCGGCGGGGCGCAGGCGCAGGTAGCGGTTCTCGGCGGCCTGGCGGCTGGCGACGCCCATGGGGTGGGCGAGGTCGGCCCAGGTGGCGCCGCCGTCACGGGCGGTTTCCACCAGGCCCGCTTCCCAGCCGGCGAGCTCGGTGCGCAGCTCGCGCAGTAGTACCAGGGCGGCCAGGGCCGGCTCGGGGCCCTCGTCCGGTGTGCCGGTGCTGGGCCGGGTGGCCGGGCGGGTGTTCTGGGCGGTGCGGACGGCGTCGTCGATGGCGGCGAGCGCGGCGGCGGCGGCGAGGAAGGACGCCGGTCCCGTGGGTGGGCCGCCGCCGGTGGTGGGTGCGTCGGGCCGCTCTCCCATAGATGTCACTCCTTTGGCGACTCAGGTGTTTGTCATCGGATGGATGACATGCTAGAACAGTTTCAGGTGAAGCGCACTGGCACCCATTCGATCAGTGGAGGTGTTTCGCGATGCTGATGCGCACTGACCCGTTGCGCGAGCTGGACCGGCTGACCCAGCAGTTCCTGGGCACGACCGGCACGTGGTCGCGGCCGGCCCCGATGCCGTTGGATGCCTGCCGTGTGGGCGACGAGTACGTGATCTGTTTCGACCTGCCGGGGGTGGACCCGGACGCGATCGACATCGACGTGGAGCGGAACATGCTGACCGTCAAGGCCGAGCGCCGCCCGCGTCACCAGGGCGACAATGTGAAGTGGGAGCTGTCCGAGCGCCCGCTCGGCGTGTTCTCCCGCCAGGTCATGCTCTCCGACACCCTCGACCCCGCGGGGATCAGCGCCGACTACGACGCCGGCGTGCTGACGCTGAAGATCCCGGTCGCGGAGAAGGCCAAGCCCCGCAAGATCGAGATCAGCCACAGCGGCAGCCGCAAGCAGATCCAGGCCTGACCACCCCGGACCGCCGTCCCGCACCGCCGCCCCCCTGGGCCCTGCGGGACGGCCCCGACCGGACCCCGCCCGGCCCCGCAGTCCCCGGACACCACGCTGCGCGGGCCGGGCCGACAACGAGAGACACCATGCGCGATCAAGGCCAGGCGCCCGCCGCGGTCAGGGCGCGCGGCGAGATCGACCTCGACACCGCCCCCTCGCTGCGCCGCGCTCTGACCGCCGCGCTTGAGACGCATCGGGAGGTGGTGCTCGATCTGTCGGAGGTGACGTTCATGGACTGCGCTGGCCTGGACGCCATCGTCCAGGCCCGCGACCAGGCCGACCGGTGCGGCGGGCGCCTGGTCCTTCGCGGCGCCGGCCGGCGCGTGGTCCGGCTGCTCAAGCTCACCGGTCTGAACCGGCGCCTGACCGTCGGGCCCTGACCGGGCGTCGACGGCGTTCGCGCCGGCCCTTGGGACGGAGGGAGAACCGTGGTGACTCTTCGATGGGAGGCGTTCCTGGAAGCGATCCGGGAACGCGGCGAGTACGACACACCCCAGGAAGCCGAGCGGGCGGCGCGTGTCGTCCTGGCCCTGCTCGGCGCCCACCTGGTCGGCGATGTGCGGGCCGAACTGGCCGCCCGCCTGCCGGAGACCCTTGCCCTGATCCTGCTCAACCCGCTGCAGGCCGCCGAGCCGCTCAGCCCCGACAGGTTCGTGCGTGCGACCGCGGCCTGGATCGAGGGCGCCACCGAGACCACCGCGCTGTGGGACATCGGCGCGGTCCTGTCCACGGTGGCCGACGTGGCCGGAGACGACCTCACCGAGCGCGTCCTGCTCCAGCTACCGCCCGGCTACGACCTTCTGTTCGGCCGTCCCCAGCCCGGCCACCGCCCCTGACCCCTACCTTCGTGCCGCCCTATCGCCAGCGGCGTCCCACCCCTGGAAGGCCACCACCGCCATGACCCGGTACCGCCTCCTTCTCCAGCAGGTCCGTACCCTCGGCCGCTACGCCTCCGACCAGGAGGCCGAACGCGTTCT
Source organism: Kitasatospora sp. GP30 (assembly GCF_029892145.1). Taxonomy (NCBI): domain Bacteria; kingdom Bacillati; phylum Actinomycetota; class Actinomycetes; order Kitasatosporales; family Streptomycetaceae; genus Kitasatospora; species Kitasatospora sp. GP30. The sequence goes on along the minus strand of NZ_JARZAH010000055.1, from coordinate 8,102 downwards.
CTGCGCCGTCCTGGCCGTCCTCGGCAGCCAGCTCACCGGCGAGGAGCGCTGCGACCTCGCCGCAGCCCTGCCCGAGCGCGCCCGCGCCGTCTTCGCCTCGCAGGTCCCACTGCCCCAGCCCGTCGCGGCCCCCGCCTTCGTCGAAGCCGTCGCCCGCGCCCTGAACGCCAGCCTCACCGGCGCCCGCTGGGACACCTCCTCCGTCCTGGCCGCCCTCAACGACCTCGCCGGCGACCACCTCACCGACCGCATCCTCACCGACCTTCCCCGCGGCTACGCGCTCCTGTTCGGCCGCGCCGACCTCACCGCCGCAGCTTGACCCGGCGGCACCACCGGCGTCGGCCTCCGCGCGCAGCCCGACGACGCAGGACCGCTACCGCCCCCGCCGTTCGAGTCCGGCGCCACAGTGGTGCGCCGCGACAACGCCTCGGCAGGTGCGCTCCGTCCAGCCGTACCGGGCACTGGCGGGCGCCGGCACGGTGCTGGAGCTCGCCTACTGGCCGGGCATCGGCTCCCCTCGCCCCGACCACTCAGGGCGAGAGCGCCGCACACCACGACGCCAGGCGCAAGATCGACCTGAACACCTGGTCGGGCAGGTCCGCGAGTGCGTTCCGGCAGGAGCCACCTCTACCCGTGGGCGCCAGGTGGGCGGGCGGTGCCGAGGGCGTCGCGCAAGGCGTACAGGTCGGTGATGGTGGCCAGTTCGGCGAAGCGGGCCAGCAGCCGGCGGACGGTTCGGTCGTCACCGTCGTGCACGGCCTCGGTGATCGCTTCGACTAGGTCCGCCTGTCCGTCCCGGACCGTCTCTGGTGCTGCGGGCACCAGGTGTTCCACTGCCGCCTCCCTGTGCGGTGCCGCTCGTTACTTCGGGCGCGCGGCGGCGGCTCGGGGGGGGTTGCCGCCGCCGCGCAGCGGAAGGCTACCTCACTCGCGGGCGCGGCAAAATCTATGCGCGCCGGAGTAGACATTGCTCGCGGGTGGGTCTAACGTTTCTCTCGTAGACAGCAGTCGGCGATACCGGCCAGACACGAACTGGCCGGGGTTGTTGGACCGAAGTTCGCAGGTCGGTCCGGCAGTGGAGTCCCGAAGCCAGGCAGGTGCAGGACGGCGACGGGGCTGGCTGCCGGACCGGGCGGCCCGCAGGCATCAGGGGCCGCCACCAGCGGTATCGAGTAGTACGCAGTTCAGTGAGTGCAGTACCAGCAGTCGCACGACAGGCAGGACCTCAGCAAAGGCGCCCAGGCTGCGGGCGCGCGTGCCGAGGGGTCCGGGCGGTGGGGTTCCGAGCCACCGCAGGTGCAGGACAGCCGACGGGGCTGACTGCCGGACCGGGTGGGCCGCCACGGCCACCGACCAGTAGTACGCAGTTCAGCAGGTGCAGTACCAGCAGTACGAAAAGTGACAGGTCAGTACAGAGGATGAATGGAGGGCGCAAGCGCCATCAGGATCGCCCGGCCCGTGAATGCTCGCCCGGGCGGACACCGCAGACCCCAACGCAAGGACGGTGGTTTCCGGTCACGCATACGCGATCCCCGCACACCCCTCCCCTGGGGCAGTGCGGAAGTAACAGGACCGGCCCAGGCCGGTAGATGGTGTTGTTCCCCTTCGGGGCCCCGGAGCCGTTACGGCGCCGGGGCCCCTCGACGCGTTCTTCCGAGAACCAGAGAGGTGCAGTGACTACAACGGCCAGCCCCGACACACCCGACAAACTCGACGACGACGACTACCCCGCCTACACCATGGGCCGCGCCGCCGAGATGACCGGCACCACCCCCGGCTTCCTACGAGCCCTCGGCGAACACCGCCTCATCACGCCGCTACGCTCCGACGGCGGCCACCGCCGCTACTCCCGCTACCAACTGCGCATCGCCATGCGCGCCCGCGACCTCGTCGACCAGGGCACCCCCATCGAGGCCGCCTGCCGCATCGTCATCCTCGAAGACCAACTCGAGGAAGCCCTGCGCCTCAACGAACAACTCCGCCGCTCCCAACACCGCCAGGAGCCCCCCGCGGACACCTGACCCGGACCGGCAACCTGGCCCACAGCTCCTTCCAGCCGTACGGCCGCCCGCCACAGGTGCCAGACGGAGGCGGACGGCCTCGCGCTGTACGCTCTGCTCGCCCCGGACGGCAGCACCACAGCGCGGCACAAGACGTGGCGGCTGGAGGGCGCGGCCGGGCTGGACGCCGCCGGCCAGGTGCTCGGGACGGTCCGCTCGGAAACGGAAGGCACCGCCCGGGGCGCCGGTGCCTTCCGCCCGCTGCGCCCTTGGTCTCTCGGCCGGGGCCGTCAGCGGCTCCACCCCGACACCCGGACCAGCGGTCAATGCACCCCGCTCAACGCTCAGCGACTCCTTGTTGCGGGGAGGTAGGGCGCCAAGCCTGGCGGCTACTTGGCCTGCGGTGGCTATCAGGAATCGGAGTAGCTGAGGTCCCCGACCGTCCAACTGCTGATGTCCTCGATGGCGATGCGGTACATGCCGCCGGTGTGGGGGAGCCCGAAGTCACCCTGAAGGATCTTCGCCCGGTGGAGATGCAGATGGGTGGGCCGTGCGGGCGGGCCGTCGGCGGGCGGGGCGAAGAGAGCGGCGAACGGCTTCAGATGCTCCGAGGCCTGGAGGACCTCCGCCACCCGCTCCAACCACAGGGTCACCGGCGCAAGCCTGCCCGTGATCACCGCACCGGGAACCACCACCGTCAAGGACATCTGATTGCTGTGCTCCGACTCGACCATCGCGGCGATGTCGACGAGCAGCCCGTCAGGGTTCGACATGCCCCCCAGAATAGGACACGGCCTCCGCGGCGCCCACGGGCCTGGGCAGCGGCCATGGTGGCCACGGCCCTCGCGCCGACTGCACGGCCGGGCGCTACGCGGCGGCGACCTGACGTGCCGATCGGCTGCGCCGCGGTGCAGGGCAGGTGGCGGCAGCCGCGAGCGCCGGGGCATCGCCCGGATCGCGCGGGCCGGCGGTGACGAGCAGGTCGGCTCCGAGGGCGGTGACGGTGAAGCCCGCGGAGCCGAGGACCTCCGCCAGGGCCAGCATCAGCGCGCCGCGGATGCCGCGGAACTCGGTGCGCCCGGCGGCGTCGGCGGGATGCGGGCAGGCGTGGAGGGTCGGTCCGATCAGGTCCTCGCCCGGACACCACCCCAGCACCAGGCCGATCCCCGGACGCTGCCGGGCGGAGAGCCCGGCCGCCTGCGACGGTGTCGGCTCGAACCCTCGGAGTGAGAGCACCGCACAGACGGACTCAAACAGATGTTTGTCATCCACGCGCAGGGTTTATCGCCTGCCCAGCCCACACCCGCCCATCATTGACGACTCGTCACATGCCGTTCCGGCCATTGCCGGTGAGGCTATGGTGCCGGAGCGTCGGGTTCCCGTTCGACCCGGCCGGGGTGCGCGTCCCCTGGACGGTGCGCCGACGCGACGGGCCAGGGGCCTACCGCACGGTCCGCACCATGCGCGGCGCACTCGGCGGAGAACCGCGTGCGTCCTGGGTCAGAGTTTGAACATCGCGGTGTAGGGCTGGGTGATGCGTTCCCGCCGCGATCCGAAGTCGACGAGTACCGCGATGTCGCTGTCGCCTTCGACGCCGATGGCCCGGCCGAGGCCATAGGTGTCGTGGGTGACGCGGTCGCCGACTGCGAAGCGCTTGCGCGGTGCTTCAGCCGGGGGCTTGAAGGGGCTGGTGGGCAGGACACGGCGGACTGCTGCAGATTTCCTCATTCCCTGCAGTATGCGCCGAAAATCGCGGGAGCGGGTCTTCTCGGTCCACTCAATTTCGGAGCTGCAACAGGAATTTCGCGCAAGCCGTCCAGTGCGCCCCCGGATGGCGCCGGTGGGCGTGGTGCGTCGATTTCTCGGGTCTGTCGCGGCGGGGCGGGTGCTCAGCTCCCGCGCGACTCGCCCTTCTGGGGGAGCGAGTGGTCGGCGCCCAGGAGGCGGGATCCATGTCCAACCAGTACGCCATGCATGCGTGTTGACGGGCCTGTCGCCCTGCACCCGGCAGCCCTGGGGAAGGGGCCCTGCAGGACCGGGGGTGGAATATCCGCCCGCGGCGGGCCTGGGCCTGCTAGAGTCGTTTTAGTTGCAGTAGTGGTTCCCATGAACTTTGTGTGCGCCTGCTGGTGTTTCGCAGGCGCCTTTTTGTTTCCCGGCTCTTCCCCGGGTGGGTGCTCATCGCGGCGACTCGAAGCGCGCGCTGTGCGGGCTTCGGACAGCCCCTTGAAGGAGATTTTTTTATGGCTAATGGCACTGTGAAGTGGTTCAATGCGGAAAAGGGCTTCGGCTTCATCGAGCAGGACGGTGGCGGCGCTGACGTCTTCGCCCACTACTCGAACATCAACGCCAACGGCTTCCGTGAGCTGCTCGAGGGCCAGAAGGTCGAGTTCGACGTCACGCAGGGCCAGAAGGGCCCGCAGGCCGAGAACATTCGTCCGCTGTAGTTTCTGCCCGGCACCCGCCTGGTAGCGAGGGGCCCGCACCGCGTACATGATGCCCGGTGCGGGCCCCTCGGCATTGCGCCACGACGCGCTTCCCCGGCCGTTTCTGGCCCCCTGGCTCCGCCGCCGGCGGCCATCCCCACGCGAGACGCACAGCGCCGCGTCCGGATCGGCGCCCTGCCGTGACAGCTCACGGCTCGAGGTTCTCCGCTCCCGCCCTCCGCGACGAGCGCCGACCGTAGGTGACGTGCCGCACGGTTCCACCGTCCACGCCCCGCTCCCCACACTTTCGGCCCGTTTCCTGCGACCTCCTGCTGGCGCCTCGCGCTGCGGAGCTTCCCCGCGACGTGCCGCCCCAGGAAGGTTTCGCATGAACCGGTCCAGCCGCTCCCCGTACCAGAACGCCAACTCCCGCTACTCAGCCTCCTCCCGCTCCGGCGGCACCTCCTTCTACGGCGACCGGTCCGCCCGCGGCCGTAGCGCCCGTCAGGGTTCCACTCCGCAGGGCGAGTTCGCGATGCCGGTGAGCACCACTCCGGCGCTCCCGGCCGTCGAAGCGTTCGACGAACTGGACATGCCCAAGGCCCTGCTCTCCACCCTGACCCGGCACGGCGTCACCACGCCGTTCCCGATCCAGGCCGCGACGCTGCCGAACTCGCTGGCCGGCCGGGACGTCCTCGGACGAGGCCGCACCGGCTCCGGCAAGACCATCGCATTCGGCCTCGCCGTGCTGGCCCGTACCGCCGGCCGGCGCGCCGAACCGCGCCGCCCGCTGGCCCTCGTCCTGGTCCCCACCCGCGAACTCGCGCAACAGGTGACCGACGCCCTCACCCCGTTCGCCCACGCGGTGCGGCTGCGGATGGCGGCCGTGGTGGGCGGGATGTCGATCGGACGCCAGGCGCAGGCGCTGAACCGCGGGGCGGAGGTCGTGGTGGCCACCCCCGGCCGGCTCAAGGACCTGCTCCAGCGCGGCGACTGTCAGCTGGACGGGGTCGGTATCACGGTGCTCGACGAGGCCGACCAGATGGCCGACATGGGCTTCCTGCCGCAGGTCACCGAGCTCCTCGAACAGGTCGCCGAAGGCGGTCAGACCATGCTGTTCTCCGCCACCCTGGACCGCAATGTCGACCGGCTGGTGCGGCGCTTCCTCAAGGACCCGGTCACCCACTCGGTGGACCCGTCCGCGGGAGCGGTCAGCACCATGGAGCACCACGTGCTGCACGTGCAGAACTATGACAAGAACGCCACGATCGCCCACATCGCGTCCCGCGACGGCAGGGTGATCATGTTCATCGACACCAAGCACGGCGCAGACCGCCTGGTGGATGACCTGCTCGCCAACGGGGTGAAGGCCGCCGCCCTGCACGGCGGCAAGTCCCAGCCGCAGCGCACCCGCACCCTGGAGCAGTTCCGCACTGGCCAGGTCACCGCGCTGATCGCCACCAACGTCGCCGCCCGCGGCATCCACGTCGACGGCCTCGACCTCGTCGTCAACCTCGACCCGCCGGCAGACCACAAGGACTACCTCCACCGGGGCGGCCGCACGGCCCGGGCCGGAGAATCCGGCACCGTCGTCACACTGGTCCTGCCCAACCAGCGCCGCGAGATGGCCCGCATGATGACGACGGCCGCCATCACCCCCGTCATCACCAGGGTCAGCGCCGGCGACGAGGACCTGGCCCGTATCACCGGCGCCCGCGTGCCCACCGGCATCCCCACCGTGATCGCCGCCCCCGCCGTCGAACGCCCCCGCCGCAGCCCGTCTACGAGCCGCGGCCGCCGAGGACGCCCCGCCCACGCAGCCGGTGACACCCGCGCGACCGTCGCGGGCCGCGACAACCAGGGCTCCTCCGGCCGCCGCCGGGCACCGAGGCGCGTCGCCCTCGCCGCCTAGCAGGCGGGTGTGGGCCTGGACCGCCGCTGCGGTCCAGGCCCACACGACTCACCAGCGCGAAACAAGAGTCCCGGCCCGCTCCGGCGGACCCCGCCAGCCATCCCACCGCCGGTGCCCCGACTACCGTCGGCCCCGGCGGAACCGACACCAAGGAGTCCGCCCATGACCCTCACCCTCGAGCACCCCGCGACCACCGCCACCGTCGGCGACCTCATGAGACACCCCGAGCTGCAGATCAGCGACGACGTCATGGTCGACATGGCGATCGACATCCTGCACAGCTCCGGCGCCGACCACCTCCTGGTCCGCGACGACGACGGCCGCTGCGCCGGGCTGCTGACCCGCCTGCACCTCACCCCGTTCCAGACCCGCACCTGGTCCACCGAGCGCACCCCGGTGCGCGACATCGTCCTCGACCAGGCCCCGTTCGCCACCGTCGACATGCCCGCCACCAGCGCAGCCGCCACCATGCGCGCCCGCGGCCTGGACACATGGCCGGTGGTCGACCCCGACGGCCACGCCATCGGCCTGCTCAGCTTCTAGTAGGGCTTGGTCAGGTCGGTGCAAGTGTGGTGTTTCCATAGGTGAGTTGCGTCGTTGATGGTGTGTGACACCTGGTGAGATGGCTGAGGTCCGGGAGGACCTGGAGGGCTCAGGATGACTCTCGAGGACCTACTGCCCGCGCTGAACGCGGCCAAGCGCGGGGTGCGGGCACCGGGGCCAGGGCAGTGACCGCCCGTTTCGGTAAGTGGGCGTCAATCCCCAGACGGCAGACGGGTTTTCGTACCAGATGATCTGGCCGGAGGGCAATGCGTCTCGGGTGGGTGGATGTGGATAGTGTCTAGCGGCAAGGGCGGCGCGCGGGCAGCGCGTGTGCGCAGACGGTTCCAGGAGTGGGACTGCATGCGGTCGTCGAGGGTGCGGATCAGGTCCCGCTCGACGCATGCCTCGTAGCCGGCGTAGGTGGTCGGTGCGAGCTCCGCCTTCTTCGCGGCCAGCCACTCGCGCAGGTAGCCGGCCGCCGTCGCGCAGCGGTCCTCGTAGACCCCGCGCAGCTCACCATCCAGCACCCGTGCCATCTCCCGGGCTGCCTCCGCGCGGGTGGCGAAGCCACCACGGCGGCGGGTGCGACGCCGACCATCCTCGGGTACAAGGTCGACGGCGTACGTCCACGTGCCGTGCTCGGCATCCGCGATCAGCTGCGGACACCACGGGTCGAGCTGCTTCCGGTTCTCGTCCTGGCAACCGCATCGACGGTAGACCCGGCCCCTGCTCCTGCGCTGTCCCATAGGTGGCTCCTCCTTGGACCGGCAGTCAAGGGGTCGCAGGTTCAAATCCTGTCGTACCGACTTGCGAAGTCACAGATCAGAGGCCGTATCCGAAGTATCGGATACGGCCTTTTCCGTCTTCTTCGAGAGCTTGTGTGCGCGGTGTGATATCCGCGCGTCGCCGCCGGGCAGGGCCGGGTCCGAACCGCGCGACCCCGATACCGGTTCGCCCTAGCTGTTCTGACCCGTGGGGTTGGGGATGCGGCTGGCGGGTGGCTTGCCTGCGAGTGCGGTGTGTCCGCGGTGGTGATTGTAGGTGTGGAGCCATTCGGGGTAGGCGTTCCGGCGTTCCTGTTCGGTGCGGTTGGGCCTGGCGTAGGCCCATTCGTCGAGCAGGGTGTGGGTAGGGTCGGCCGAGCGGCGAGGTGCCTGCCGGTGCAGGCCCTTTTCCGCTCGGCCTCCCTCCGAACCGGACTGGCCCGTTTCCGAGCATCCG
>NZ_JARZAH010000054.1:0-40754 GCF_029892145.1 Kitasatospora sp. GP30 | reverse complement strand
AGCAGCCTCGGTTACCGCAGTCCTGCCGAGTACGAGACCGTGCTGGCGGCCTGACCACCGCACCAACGGTGTCCGTCAAAGCGGAGCAAGCTCAGTGTTGGTGGCCGGGTTGTTGCGGAGGTCGCTTCGGTGGCCCTGGCCGACCGGCTTCCAGCTCTGGAAGGTGGAGGGCTTCCAGCGGGGCCGGTCGGGGATGCTGGTGTCGTCGGGGTCGGGAAGGGTGCCTCTGTTCCTGCGGTTGCGGGCAGCTCCGACGCTGATGCCCAGGTGCGCGGCGACCTCGGCGTAGCCCCAGAGCTGCTGGTCGTCGGCCATGTGTGTGTCCTTCCTCGGTGCTTCGGTGACGAGCGTACGCGCCGCTGGTCGGGTGGGCGCACGGCGAGGCCGCCCCGTCCTGGTCGGCGCGGGGCGGCCTCGTGCGGTGGTGCTCAGGAGCCGGCGTGGTGGTTGGCGTGGTTGAGGGCGGCGGTGGCGACGGCGAGGGCGGAGCACAGGCCGGTGACCTCGGACAGCGTGGGGCGGACCAGGCGGGGCCAGTCGTCGGGGGCGGCGGGCCAGGTGGCGAGGTGGACGTCGCCGGTGGCGAGCCCGAGGCGGGCGGTGACGTCCCAGCCGGCCTCGGGCGCCTTCTCCCAGCGCAGCAGGATGCGGCCGAAGGGGAGTCTGGGCGTGGTGGCCGGGAGCCAGAGGACGTCGATCGGCTGGTCGGGGGCGGTGGGGACGCGGCGGACGAGTGCTCCGCTGGCCCACGGCGGCATGGGATGCAGCGCGAAGCGGTCGAGCGGCTGCGGGTGAGCGAGGCGGCGGGTGGTGGGGATGCGGGTCTCCTTCGGGTGAGGGCGGTTCAGGGCCAGGCGAGTTCGTCGCGGACGGCGGCCGGGAGGTAGCCCTCTTGGCCGTCCTCGCCGATGTAGGCGGTGCCGTTGTGGACGACGACGTCCGAGCCGATGTAGTGGGCGAAGGCGAAATCGGGATTGACGGCGAGGCGGACCTGCAGGTTGGGGTCGAGGTTCTGGAGCCGGGCGATCAGATGGGCGACGGTGAAGTACTGGGGCATCGCGGGCCTCCGAGCAGAGAGGGGCTGGTGGGTGTGGGCGCCGGTCACGGGAGGTCGAGGCGGAGCCGTTCGCGCAGGACGGCGGGGCCGTTCGAGGCGGGCTTCGCGTGGGTGGCGAGGTGCCGTCTGCGGGACTCGTTGACGTAGCCCTTGCCGGAGTTCTTGAACTCCCACCTGCCGCAGGTGCAGACGGCCTGGGAGTAGGAGCGGCCGGGGCAGTCGGGGAGGAGCGGCTTGCCGGAGCTGGTGTGCTTGTGCTCGGGCGGGCAGAGACTGCGGTCGGCGTGGTGGTTGGTCAGCGGGGCGCGGTGGGCGGGCATCAGGTCCTCTCGGTTGGTGGGGCGGTCAGCTCAGGGGAGGGGATTGCCGTGCCGTGCAGGTCGCGGCGGGGGCGGACCAGGACGAGGTCATCAGCGGGCCACGGGTCGCAGGTGTCCCAGGGATGGCCGGTGGTGAGGACGACGGTGCCGTTGGGGCCATGGACTTCGGGGAGGCCGCAGACGCCGCAGCCGCAGGTGGGGTCGTAGGACTCCGGGCAAGCCCGGTACGGGCCGGCGGCGAAGTAGCCGGTCCGGTGGAGGCGTCCGGGGCCAGCGGCTTCGAAGGCGGAGACGATCAGGTCGCCGGAGCGGACTTGGTCGGCACGGACGATCCGCAGGTGAACGCTGGCGAGGATGCCATGGCTCGCCTGGTGCTCGGTGGTCGCGGAGACGACCACCGGGTGGAAGTCGGCGTCGTGGGTGCTCGCGGGTCTCTCCCTGCTGGTCGGCGGTTCATCCCGGGCAGTCCGGCCCGGGAGCGAGGTTGGTTCAGTCGGCAAGCCGGTAGGAGCGCATCGGCAGCGACTCGCCCTCGGCTTCGAGCACCACGAGGCCGTCAGCGGCCAGGCGGTCGAGCGATCTGGCGACCGTGCGGTCGGCCAAGTCGAGCGCGTTGCCGATCTGGCGCACGCGGGCGCCGTCCGGCACCTTGGCGAGGTGGGCGATGACCTTTCGGTCGCGGCGCAGGCCCAGCTCGTGGATGTCGTCGAAGGTGCTCAGCAGGCCGCTGACGGTCACGCAGAGGCTGAGGGCGAAGGCGGCCGAGCCCGGTTGGACGGAGAAGGCGTTGAGCGCTCCAAGCGCGGCGATGGCCGGGCCGGGGATACGAGTTGGGTCGATGGTGAGTTTCACGTGCGGATTCCATTCGTCGGAAAGGGAGTTGCGGGTGGGGCCGGGGAAGGGCCCGCCGCTGCGGCGGGTGCCCGGAGGTGGGCGCGCGGCGGGGCCCCGTGCCGTGCTGAAGGCGAGCGGTCAGCTGGCCAGGGTGAGGGAGTTGCTGGCGGGGGCGGCGGCCTCGGTGTCGAGACTGACGATGCGCGGGCCGGTCGGGACGCTGACCTGGCGGGCGGCGAGCCAGCGGGCGACCGAGTCGGCGCAAGCGGCGCAGTCGTCCGCGAGGGAGAGGCTTCCGTCGCCGACGTAGATGTCCACCACGTCCTCCTCGTCGGCATTGAAGGGCGAGGTCGGCTCGGGGTAGAAGCAGGCGAGCCAGGCGGAGTGGAACTCGGCGGGGCGCGCGATCTGGCCGTCATCGTCGGTGACCAGGATTTCCCCACCGGGGACCAGCAGGGACAGGGCGAAGTAGCCGCCGCCGGTGTGGATGGGCTCGAAGTCGAGGCCGCGCTGCCGCAGGGCCTGGTAGACCGGACGTCCGGCGACGGGGCTCTCGCCGTGGGGCAGTTCGTCGGTGAGGGCAGACTCGATGGAGCGGAAGGTCAACGCGTGCTCTCCTGGGGTGGGTTGGTCGGGGTAGGGGTTGGCCGAGGTCAGCGGGTGGGGTTGGCGATGAGTACGGCGAGGAATCCGGCGACGGCCTCGGAGGGCGTGTGGATGCCGAACTCCTGGGTCCACGGCGTGGCGTCGGCGCCGGTGGGCTGGACCTGGATGCGCCAGACGATGCCGCGCTGCCAGGCGCCGGGGTCCTCCGGCAGCCAGCCGACGTACACCCGAGCGTCCGGGCTGGTGCAGTGGACGTTCCCCTCCGGTGTGTCGACCATCGGCCAGCCGAGGCCACGGAGGAGGGCGAGCACGGGCTCCGCACAGTGGTCGGAGGAGAGCCAGGGGCGGTCCTGGGCGGCGGGGCGGACGGGCGCGGGCAGGAGGCTGCTGGGGGTGTTCACGGGGGCCGGTCCCTTCGTTGACCTGCGGTTTCGGCGACGTGAGTACTTTGACATGCAGCGTCCCGAAGTTCGTAGTCGTTATCCGCGATCGGGCTCTGCCGTGGGCGAACTGGAAGGGAATGGATCGGGGCACCCGGGTGCTGAACCACGGTTGCGGCGCGGGGCCGTACGGGCGAAGGGGGACGACGGCGTTGATGGCGAGCAGAGGCCGGGACATGGCGGCGCTGGAGCGCAAGATCCGCAGCGCGGGGCGGGCCTGGACGATGGGCGACGTCACGGTGATCGGCGAGGGCCAGTGGGCCGTTCGTACGGTGTGCCGCGCCGAGCGGCAGCAGAACGACGCGGTGGCGGCACGGCTGGCGGACGGGCGGCGGGTCGAGCTGACGGTGGAGGAGTTGGCCCGCGTGGTGGGCGCGGAGGACCCGGGCTCTCACCGCGAGTGGGAGGCGAACTGATCGGCGGCTAGCGTCGGTTCGCAACGGGCCTGGCCGCAGTCGCGGCGGCCGGCGGGGCGGGCTGCTCTGCGGGAAGTCCCAGGGGGCGGGGTGCCTGCGAGGTGCGGGCGGTGGCGGCCCGCACGCGCGAAGCGTCCGGGCCGCCTTCGGCCTTGAGAGCGAGTTCGCGGGCGTCGATGACGTGGCTGATGGCCTGCAAGGCGGTGTTGCTCTCGGCGTAGGCCGTGCGCAGTGCGCTCGCGGACTGGGTGATCCGGTCGAGGTCGTAGAAGGCCGGGACGTGGCCGGGCCGGGTGAGCGCGTGCAGCCGTTCCTGGTGCACGACAGCGGCGTTGGAGACGACGGCGAGGTGGGAGCGCGTGTGCATCGCCGTTCGCAGCAGCGGGTCCTCGACGGGCAGGCGGACCGAAGCCTTCTCCAGTTCGGCGATCGGCCGGCCCCAGGCTTTCTCGATCATCGAGTCGGCGTGGTCGAGGGCGGTCGGGTCGGACACGGTGTTCTCCAAGGGGGCTTGCTCGGTGGCCTGGCGGGAGGCTGCGGCCTGCTGCTCGGCGTAGAGCTGGACGGCGTGATCGTTGCTGCCGGCGCCGAGCTTGCGGCGGGCTCGGGCGGCTCGGGAGTGGACGGTGGCGGCACGGGCGCCCTGCCGGTGGGCGATCTCGGCGATGGTGTAGCCCTCCGTGAGGAAACGCAGGAGGGTGGCCTCGGCGAGGGTGAGGGGAAGGCCGAGCAGGGGCTTGCTCAACGGAGGCTCCTTCGGGGAGTGGTGGCGGGGAGCGGTCTGCAATCCACGGGGCGGTGGCGGTACTTGGGCATGGGCGTGTCCTGCTTGCTGGTCAGCGGGCGGGGCCGGCGAGGGCGACCCGAGGGGGCGCCGGAGCCGGGTCGAGGTGGTGTGGGCGAGCACGGAGGTGGCCGTCTGGGGGACCGAGAGCGAGCGGGAGGTGGCTGCCCTGACGCGTGCGACCTCCAGCGGGCTCGGCGCGGTCCGCGTGGCGGTGACGCTCGCGGGCAGGCGCGCCACTTGGTCGCGCCGCAGGTACCGGTGCACCGGGGACGGGTCGAAGGCGGCGGTGGTGAGCGTCTCCAACAGGGGCGCGGGCACGTGTGAGGAGGCGGTGGCGTACCAGTGGCGCTTGGGCGGTCCCGACTCGAACACCCACCGTGCGCTGGTGTCGTTCATCTCCTCGGCGTGCGAGAGGAAGCCGGGGCGGGTCGAGCGGGTGACGAGCTGATCGGGGCTCTGGACGACGACGGGCTCTGCCCACCCTCCGGCCACCCGGCGCGGGGCGGGCTTGCCAGGGCCGAGGTAGGCACCTGGGCCTTGGGCGTAGGCGTCGGCGAGGGCACTGGTGAAGTCCTGGACGATCTCGTAGGGCACCCGGTCGTCGAAAGTGACCAGCCACTGGGGGACGGTCGGCTCCGGACCGGCGCTGATCTTCCAGAGCGTCGAGTCCTCGGCCTCGGGAAGGAACGCCAGGCGGGCGGTCAGATCCGGTGCGGTGACGTAGGCATTGCCCAGGTCGTCGTTGGTGGCGGCCCACCCAGCCTTGATCAGCGGGGTGATGGCGTCGGTGGCGTCGGCCTCCGACTCGGCGAGGTAACGCGGAGAGACGCGATACTCACGGGGCTTCTCGGCGATGTTCGGCATGACGGTTCTCCAGGGGTCAGCGCCGACGTGCTCCGCCGGCAACCGGCAGCGCGGCGGGCGGGACGGCGGGGCGCTGCGGCGGGCAGGCGTGTGGACGCGCGGTGGGGGTCGGGGTCGGTGCGCGGCGGGCGGTGACGTGGGGCAGGTGGCGGGCGGGGATGCCGCCGAGGGGCCGCTCGACCGGTTCGGAGGAGCTGAAGGTGAGAGTGGCGCGCACGAGCGGGTAGAACGGCACGCCGATGCTGAAGTCGGCACGCCAGGAGGGGCGTTGCGGGTCACCGGCGATCATGCTCCACGATGGCGGGACCAGGCCGGCGATCTCCTCGTCGGCGGGCTGGTGTCCGACGCGGTGGCGGTAGAGGGCGGTCTCGTCCGGCGCGACCTGGTCGTGGAAGCCCCTCGGCCCGGGGTCGGGCTGCCAGCCGCGGTCGGCGAGAACGGACGCGGGCGTGCAGTCGAGGTGGTGGGGTCCGCCGAGCAGGTAGTCGCGGTGCCCATTGCGCAGGCCGTCGACGAGGACGGCGGTGAAGGCGGCAGTGATCTCAGCGGGCGTGCCGGGGCCGAACTCCGCACGCCACAGCGGCTCCGAGCCGGAGACGGTGTAGCCGTGGACGCTCCACGTGCCCGGTGTCTCGGGCGGGCCGGAGTTGGTGAAGACGGTGGTGCGGCAGGGGCTGGTGAAGCTGGCACCCCCGTCCGCTGTCCGGGCGCGGCTCCAGCCGGGTGCCGAGGTCAGTTGGCCGGTGACGAGCCGGTGGTCGCCGGGACCGGCGAGACGAAGCGGACGAACAAGAAAGGGGGCGGAGGACACGGGCAGGCTCCTGAACGGGGCGGGGAGCGGGCCCGCACACCGCCGTTGGCGGGACAGCGTGCAGCCCCGGGGCGCTGGGGGCAGGGAGCCGTTCTGAGTCGGGAGTTCACGGCGTTCACCGGCCGCGCGAGGGGGAGGCGGCCTGCATGAGGCCGGCGGGGACGCGCGGCTGCGGCACCGGAGCGTGGCTGAACAGCGCGGAGGGGGCGGGGCTGCGTCGCAGTGCGGCAGCGGTCCGTACAGATTGCGCGGGGGAGCCCAGAGTGCGCTCGGCGGCCGGCACCGCGCGGGCAGTGGCGACGGTGTGCCGGTGGTCCCACTGCTGGAGGGCGGCGTAGACGGGGCCGAGCGCCCGTCCGGCATCGGTGAGGATGTAGGGGGCGCCGTGCCGGTTGTCGGTGCGGGCGACCAGGCCGTCCGCCTGCATGCGGTTGAGCCGGACCGCCGCGAACTGCGGCGGGGAGTCGAGCCGTTCGGCCAAGTGGGTCAGGCGCAGGCTCCCGTGCTCCGAGAGCAGGCGGACGGTTTCGGTGGTGTGTGCCAGCTGCAGGCGGTGCAGGGCGTCCTCGACCCGGTCGTACCGTCCTTGCGGGGTGCGGTCGATGTGGTCGGAGGACCACTGCGCGAGAGCGCGGTAGACGGGTCCGAGTGTGCGGGCCGCCGACGAGAGCCGGTAGGGGGCGGTACGGTCGAACTCACCGTCGCGGACCACCAGACCAGCCTCGGACATCGTGGCCAGACGCTTGCTGATGTACGACTGCGACAGTGCCGGGAAGTGCCGGGTGACGTCGGAAACGCGCATCTCCGGGCCGTACTTGGCGATCGTGTGCACGACGTGGGTGGTCCACCGTGGGGTGAGACGGCGAAGGGCGGCCTCGGTTCGCTGCGCGTCGGTGGTGCTCATCGGGGTGGTCGACTGGATGGACATGGCCGGGAGTTCCTTGTTCAACGGGTGCGGGGGGAGAGGAAAGGGTGGGCCGCTGCTGCCGGGGGCGTTGCCTGGGCGGGGCCGTTCGTGGTGGGGGTGAAGCCGCGGTAGAGGGCGGCGACCTGGCGGTCCCGTTCGCTGCGGGCGGCGGCGTGGGCCGCTATGCCCTGTGGGGTGAGGGAGAGCATGCGCCCCATCTGTGGGGCGGAGTTGTTGGCGTCGCTGGTCACGAGTCCGGCGGCGATGAGCAGCTCGATGGTCTCGGGATCTATGGGGGCACCGAGCCCCGAGCCCCAGACCACGTAGGGGTCGCCATGCATGTTCGCGCGCAGCCACAGGTCCCCGCGTTCCAGCTCCCGCATCGCCGCCAGCGCGAAGCCCTGCTCGTCGTTCCAGGTGGCCGGTCCGGGCAGGGGGTGCTGGCTGCTGGGCGCCGAGTGGCTGCTGGGATGCGCGTCGGCCAGGTGGCGGTCCTGGGCATGGCCTGGGGCGTGCGGCTCGAGTCCGCCGATGCGGTCGCAGGCGTCGAGGACGCTGGTGAGGCGCTCGTAGGCGACGTCCTTGCGGGCGCAGAGCTGGTCGAGCTGGCCGGCGGCGTACACCAGGTTGGTGCCGACCTCGGGTCGGGCCGGACGTTCACCACGGGCCATCGGTTGCAGCCGGGCGATCAGCGCCTCTGTCTGGTCGGCGAGTTCCCGCTGGATGCCGTCGAGGTCGCAGGCGGCGTTGCCCGCGAGCTGGGCCAGCTGGGCGCGCGGGGTGTCGTGCTGGTAACGGGCGCCGAGCAGGCTGAACGGGTCGTCGACGCCGAGCCGCTCGTAGACGAGGTGGGCCCCGGGGTGTACCAGCGGGTCGTGCGGGTTCACGAGGCCGCCTCCATCCGGGCGAGGAGGGAGCGGACCAGGGTGGGCAGGCTGTCGGGGCCCTCGCCGCCGAGGCGCACGAAGCTGACCTCCTCGTCGAGGAGGCGGTGGGCGTCCTCGGTCAGGGCGGTGATGATCTCCGTGCACGCGTCCGTGAACTCCGTGGAGGCGAGCAGAGCCTGGCCCAGGATCTGCAGGTAGAGGCCCGGTGGGAGGGCGGCCTCGGTTGCGAGGGCGGTGATGGCCTGCTGGTCCTGCGGGGCGTAGGACGAGAGATCGAAGTCCGGGACCTCGCCGGGGGCGGGGGCTGTGGCGTCGGACGGCAGGCTGGCCGAAACGGTCAAGCAGTCGACGGCCTGGGTGAGGTCGGCGAGCGATTCGGTCAGCCAGCCCAGGGCGGAGGCGTAGGAGGCGAGGGCGAACAGGGTGGCGGGGGTGGTCGGCAGCCGCTCCTCCAGCAGGTCCTCCAGTCGGAAAGCGAGTGCTGTGATCACCTTCGGCCCGGCGGTGAGCGGCCCGAGGACGGGGTGGAGGTGGGAGCGCGAGCGCGGGGTGGCGTGCTCGGTGGTGACGATGCCGGTGACGGCCTCGGCGGCCTCGGCGAGCCACGCGGCGAGGTCGGTGTGCGTGGGGGTGGGGGTGGTCATCATCGGGCCTTTCGGGTGGCAGCGCTGGTGGCGAAGCCGGGGGATGCGGTGGTGTAGGCGGTGGCGCCAGCGGTTCCCGGTGCGGGGCGTACGGATCGGGCGCGGGCGGCGCGTACGCGGGCTTCCTGCAGCTCCCGGACATGGACCTCCTGGGCAGGGTCCATGCCGGGCGGGAGGTTGAGACCGGTGCGGCCCAGGCGGTTCTGGGCGGAGCGGTAGACCGCGTAGTCGAGCCGGGGGCCGGCGGCGATGAGGTGGACCTCGCGCCTGTGCTGGGAGTCGGCGGGGGCGTCGCGGAACTGCACGACCAGGCGGTGTGAAGCCCACTGGTCGCCGACGCCGAGGTAGATCTTGTGGCAGCCCTCTAGCCGGCCCTCCAGACGGGTGGCGACGCGTTCGCCGTGGACGAGGTCCTGAAGGTGCAGCAGGGCCTGGTCGCGGATGGCGTCCGGGAGTTGGCGAAGGTCCGCGATGGCGTCGGGGTGGGCGGAGAAGCCGAACTTCGCGCGGCTCACAGCGACCGCCCCCGATCGGGCTGCGCGACGGCCGCAGCCGCGGGCGCGGACGCCAGGTAGAAGCTGTGCAACCCGTTGGGAGTGGTGTGGTGCTCGGCGAGAACGGCCAAGTCGGGAGCGAACAGCGCGTCTTCGGCGTGCCAGGACGCGTCGTCCATGGGCAGGGAGTCGTCGGGAAGGCGGAAGTCGATCTCGGTCATGCGGCGAGTCCCAGCTGGTCGGGGGTGGTCAGGACGCGGTGGGCCAGCCGGGAGGGGCTGGTGGTGCAGGCGGCGAACGGGCCGTCCGGAGCGCGGAGCTGGAGCAGGGCGTGGTCCAAGTGGTCGCGGTGCCACGTCGAGGGCCCGCTCTGGCCGGCCTCGGCGGCGGTCAGCTGCTGCCACGCGAGCCACAGCGCGTGGAGGCGGGCGACGGCCTCCGGGTGCTCGTGCCACTTCGCGCACCACGGTCGGGTGGAGCCGATCTCCCGGCCGTAGACGGGCAGCAGGATGTGGGTGACCCAGAACGAGAGCTCCGCCAGTTCGGCGGCGTACTGGGTGCCGCCCATCGCGAGGATGAACAGCGAGGGGGCACCGGCGGGTTCGCCCTCGGGCGCGGTGTCCGGCTCGGCCGAGCCGGACCCGGCCTCTTCGTCGGCTTCGGAGCCGAGGCGGTCGAGGATCACGCCGTGCTGGCGGACCTCGGCCATGGTGCGGTTCAGCGCGCTGACGAGGTCGTCGAGGTCCTCGTCGGGGATACGGATCGGCTCGGGCTCGGGGGTGCCCGGCATCGGGTCGGACTCGGACATGGCACATCCAGGGGGTTCGGACGGACGGGGAGGGGGCGGCTGGTCTTCTTCGGGTCATGGCAGGGCTCCGGTGAAGCGGTTGGTGAGGAGATGGTCCGCAGGATCGGCGGTTTGGTACGGCCGCCGATCCGTGCTAGGCGCAAGCCAGTTGGGCGCCGTGGTTCTGGACGAGGCGCAGGCCGAGGGCGACGGCGTCGCTGAGGGTGTCGGTCAGCGGGTGGCCGGCGGCGGCGAGCTTGGCGGGGTGGTGCAGCCCGCCGGTGTGCAGCACCGCGTACGCACCGCAGGCGTGGGCGGCCTCCGCGTCGTCGACGGCATCGCCCACCAGCAGCACCCGGTGCGCCTGCTCGGTGAGGCCGAGGGCGGCGAGGTGGGCGGCGAGCGGGGCGGCCTTGGTGCCGCCGGAGGGCCCGGTGCGGCCCTCGATCCGAGTGAAGAAGTGGCCGATGCCGGCCGCCTCGACCTCGCGCACGAGGGTGTCGTGCGGGCACAGCGACAGCAGCGACTGGGTGTGCCCGGCTTCGCGCAGCCCGGCCATCAGCTCGGCGGCACCGTCGCGCACCCGCACCGGCTGGGCGCGCAGGTGCTCCAGGAAGGCGTTGTCGCTGGCCAGCCACTCCTGCTCGGTGATGGTGCGGCCGAGCAGGCGGGCGTAGAAGTTGGGGATCGGGACGGTGTGCTTGGCCCGGTAGGTCTCCCCGTCGACCGGCACGCCGCCGAGGACGGGCAGGGTCGCGTTCAGCGCGGCGACGTGGTCATCGAGGTCGTCCTTGACCGTTCCGTTCCAGTCCCACACAACGTGCATGCGGACGGCGGGAGTTGCGGTGGCGAAGAGGGCGGTGTTCACGGCGGTTTCCTTCGGGGTGAGCGTGGTGGTCAGGCGGAGAGGCAGTCGTTGAAGCGGTGCAGCAGCCACAGCGCGAAGGCGGCCCCGGCGAGCGGGACGGCGGCGACGAGCAGCGGGACGGGCGCGAGGGAGGCCAGAGCGGTCCCGGCGGCCTGGCCGACGCCGATACAGGCGATCAGCCAGGCGAACGCCTCGGTCGATTCGCCTTCGGGGGCAAGGCGGTCGACGGTGAGGAACACGGCGGTCAGCAGCGGTGCGAGGAAGGTGCCGGGCAGCACGGCACTGAGTACGGCGACGGCGGGCGCGGGGTTGGGCAGCAGCGGCAGCCATCCGGCCGCGAAGCCGACCGAGGCGGCGACCAGGTGCCGGGCGGGGGCGCCGGGCCAGGCGTGGCGGTCGTAGGCGAGGCCGCCGAGCATGCTGCCGATGGACAGCGCGGCCGGCATCACCCCGGCCAGCCACCCGGCGTGGTGGCGCTCGGCGGCGGACAGCGCCAGGACGTTGACGGCGCCGAGCGCGACACCGGTGCCTATCAGCGCGGCGAACAGCACCCGAAGCCCCGGCACGCGCAGCGGACCCGCCCAGTGCACTGCCTTGGTGGGCTCGGACGGCGTCCAGGCGCGGGAGGGCTGGGAGGTCACGACCAGGCCGGTGCCGAGCAGGCCGAGCGCCGCGGTCGCCACCAGCGCGCTCACCGCTCCGGCACCGGACGCGAAGCCGGTGGCCAGCAGCGGGCCGGCGACGAACACCAGGCCCTGGGTGCTGCTGTCCAGCGAGAGCGCGGTGCGCTGGCGTCCGGCGTCGGGCAGCAGCACCGGCCACAGCGCCCGAAGACTTGCCTCCAGCGGAGGCGTCGCCAGCCCCGCCGCCAGCACGGTGAGCGCGGCGAGCACCGGGTGGCGCACCGGACCGGTGCACGGCAGCAGCAGGAACGCAGTACTGGCGGCGACCGTGGCGGCGATGAGGACCCGGGTCTGACCGTCGCGGTCGACCAGGCGCCCGAGCAGTGGCTGCCCGAGCGCGGAGGCCAGACCGTACAGAGCGCCGAGCGCTCCGGCCAGGGCGAGCGGGCCGTGCTCGGCACGCACCAGCAGCAGGATCGCGATCGGCGCCATGCCGGTGGGCAGGCGGCCGATCAGGGTGCCGCCCAGCAGGCGGGCGACGTGCGGCGTACCCAGGACAGCGCGGTAGCTGCTGCCCTGGGCCGGGCCGCAGTCGGTGGTGGTGCTCAAGGAGAAGGTCCTTCGGTCGTACGGTCGGCGGCGCGCGGGCGCGCCGGGCCGGGGTATGCGCAGGCATGACAGCCCCCTCGGGTCGGTGCGGCTGCGGGGAGAAGAGTCCGCGGATTCCGGAATTTGGTACGGCCGGGAAAAAGAGGTAGAAGCCCCTCACCCGGCACGGCAGCGCGCACAGCGCGGGAGGGGAGGAGCCAGCAACTCCAAGGCCCGCTTCGCCTGTTGGGGGACGACGCCGTTGCCGAGCGCGGTGAGCTGAGCCGGGCGGCCGAGGCCCGGCGTGGCGGTCACCCAGCCCGCCGGAAGCCCTTGCATCCACTCGACGAACTCCGCCCGGAGCTTGCCGCCCTCGTCAGTGGCCGCCGGCGCCGGACGGGTGAGCGTCTCCCATCGGGCGACGGCTGCGGCGTACGGTCCCCACCGTCCGGGGTCGGGCCGTCCTGCGGCCACAGCGGCAGCGCCACCGCCATCGAGACCGGCGAGGCCCGGCGCCGGGAGGAGCGTGAGGCCGGGTTCCGGGGTGACGAGGGCCGGAGCGAGGCTGCTGCCGAGGGCAGGGTCAGGTCCCCGCCGCCGTGCCGCTGGTTCGGCGAGCCCTTGATCCCGTCCGACGCCTTCGGCGTGGGCAGCAGCCACTCCACCTCGTCCGCCAGGTTCGGGCCGTGGCCGCCGCGCTTCCTCTTCTCCGGATGCTGGCTGCCGCCGTTGGAGCCGATGTTGCTCGTCGGGGTCTTCAGCAATGCCGTGGTCGGCGGGCCAGGCGGTGAGGAAGACCCTGGAGCGGTGGTGGGGTGCTCCGACGTCGGAGGCGCGAAGAACGAGCCATTTCGCGTCGTACCGGAGCTCGGCCAGGGTGCCGAGTACGGCGCCAAGTGCCCGCAGATCAGACTGAGTTGGGTCGTCTCCCAGACACCACGGGCAGCGTTCCAGGTCGCCAGAGGAGGCGGCGACGGCGGGGGAGGTGAGCAGTCCTCGTACATTCTCGACCACCAGGAGGTGCGGGCGCAGGGCCTCGACAGCGCGAGCCACGTGCAGCCAAAGACCGGATCGGGTTTCGGAGTTGAGTCCGGCGCGGCGGCCGGCGACCGAGACGTCTTTGACAGGGGAAGCCCGCCGTGAGGGCGCACACCTCTGGGGTGGTGGACCAGTCGATGGTGGTGATGTCGCCCAGGTTCGGCACGTCGGGCCAGTGGCGGGCGAGGATCGCGGACGGGCCGGGTTCGGTCTCGGCGTGCCAGGCGAGACGGCCGCCGAGCGCGGCCTGGACGCCGAGGTCGAGCCCGCCGTATCCGCTGCACAGGCTCCCGATCAGCGGGCCGGGGCCGACGCGCAGGGCGAGCGACTCGTCGAAGGTTGCGTTCACGGGTGGTTCCTGAAGCAGAGGACGGCGGTGGTGAGGGCAGACGGGGCCTGCCCGAGCGGCGGTAGGACGGGGAGCGGGTGCACGTCAGCGGCCCCGGACGCGCAGGGTCTCCGGCTTGGTGGTGCCGGGGGCGAGTGCGGCCTGGTGGCGCAGGCGCGGTGGCGAGGCGAGCAGGGCAGCGAGTTCGTCTAGGGCGGCGGGCTGGTCGTGCGCGAGCTGACCGGCGAGCTGGCGCAGCGCGCCGGCGGCGGCGACCAGGGTGGCCTGGGCATCGAGGAGGTCGAGGTAGACGCTCATGCCATCGGTAGGCAGATGGACCGGGCGGATCCGGGCGATCTTGTGGCCGGTGGTGATGAGCGCGGACGAGGCCACGGTGATCACGTGTGCGATCACGGGCGCGACCAAGGCGTCGCCGAGTACGGCGCGATGGTGGGCACGTGCCTGATCGGACTCCAGAGCGCCGGTCTCGTTGACGTCGCCGGCGTAGGAGAGGACGTACTGCTGCAGGCCCGCGAGAGCGGCCAGGACGTCGGAGGCCGCTTCGGGGGGCGGGCAGGCGGCTGGTCGGGTTCAGCCGGGCCAGGTGCCGGGCGGCATCGGCGAGTTGGTCGGCGAGCGCGTGGAGCTGCTCACGCTCGAGGCGGTAGGGGATGAAGTCCATGGCGGCGGGTTCCAGTGGTGGAGGGGACGGGGGTTGGTTCAGCGCGAGCGGGCAGGGGCGCGCTGGACCGCTGCGGTGGCAGGCGCTGCGGTTGCGGTCGGAGCCGGGGCTGTTGCCGTTGCGCCGGGGGAGCGGGCGAGAGCGGCCCGCTGGAGCTGCACGGCCGGTGGGGAGACGGCCGAGGCAGCGGTCCGGAGAGTCTGGGCTGCCTCGGCGAGGTCGTCGTTCGCCGTCTCGACAGCGAACTCGATCATCTGCCCAGCGACGGTGTGGGCGTCCTCGTAGCCGACGTCATCGCGCTTGCCGGCCGTTCGGGCGACGAAGGCGATCTGCTGGGCAACCGTGCCGAGAGCGGACGCGGCCTGGGCGACGCTGCCGATCGCGCTGGCGAGCGCCTCGGCCGTGTGCGCCGTGTGCTCCTGCGGTGCGGGTGCGCCCGCACGGAACAGGTACTCGTCGCCCATCTCGGTGATGGATCGGCCGAGTTCGGTGATCTGGCCCGCCACACCGATGGGATCGGGAAGACGGAAGGGGCCACTGACCTGGGGCAGTTTGGCGCGGTGGGCGTCGAGCGTGGTCGCGGTGGCGCGCAGCAGTAGTGCTTCCGATATCGGGCTGTTCACGGGGTGCTCCGGAGGTGGCGGGAGGACGAGGTGTGGGCGGGCGCCGTGGCCGTGATGCCCGACCTGGACAGGGCGGGAACGGGAGGTGTGTCCCGCGGAACGGATTGCTGCTGAGGGCTTCGGGCCAGGGCTGCGCGGACCCGAGCCGCAGGGTTGGAGCGTGCCTCGGTGGCGGCTTTCTCGGCAGCCGGCGATGGGAGTTGGTTGGCCGTGCGCCAGCGGGCGCGCACCTCGTCGAGCGGGCCGAGGGCGTGCAGGGCCTGCCCGATGAGTCGGCCGGGCGCCATGGAGCTGCCCTCGGCCAGCGCTTTGATCGCGGTTGCGGCTCCGGCGGCGGTGCGGACGACGGAGGAGCGGATGACCTGGTCGCCCAGCCACTCGGCCGAACCCGCCCCAGGGCCACCGAAGAGGTTGTCGACCTGTTCGCGCGAGAGCGTGCCATCGGCCAGCAGGCCGCGCCGCTGGACCTCCCACAGGGCGGTCACCTCGTCGATCGGCTCGCCCCGGTGGTGGAGGGCACCGAGGCAGCGGTAGACCTGGCCGTGGCCGGCGTCGGCGAAGTCGCCGGGCCGTAGCCAGTCGTACACCTCGGCCATCGCTGCGGGCTGGCTGACGAGGACGGCCAGGAGGAACCGCTCGTCCTCGCTCTCCCGGGGCCCGGTCGGTGACGGTGCCGCGCTCGGGCCCGTTCCGGGCGGCGGGACGGGACGGGGCTCGGTGCCCCAGCGGCGGGCGAGGTCGCCGAGCACGCCGGTGAGGGCATCGGCGTGGTGTAGGACGCCCTCGACCCGGTGCTGCTCGGCATCGATGCGGGCGACGTGTTCCAGACGGACGGCGTGCTCCAGCACCGTGCGGTGGATGGACCCTTCGAGCACCATGCGGCCGTATACCGGGGCGTTCTGCGGGCGAGGGCACGCGGCGATCAGGGTGAACGGGTACGAGGCGTTCAACCCGCGCACCTCGCGGCTCGCCTCGGCGACCGTGTCGGTCACCCACGAGAGCGGCACTGTCCCGTCAGCCTCCCGCACCGGACGCTGATCGTTGCTCAGGGTCCGCATCGCGGCGAACAGGGCTCGGTGAGCCGGACGGTAGAAGTCGGCGGGTGTCAGCCAGGCCAGCGTGTCGAGCTGGGCCGGGTCGAGGAGGACCGCGCCGAGAAGGGCTTGCTCGCCCTTGAGCAGCGCGTCCATCACCGCCGCTTCCCCTTCCGCTTCTTCCGGGTGGCGGCCTGCTTGTCCCGCAGCAGGGCGACCTCGCGGTCGGCGGCGGCCATCGCGACGGCGAAGCGGTCCAGCTCACCGGTGAAGACCGGGTTGGTGGCCAGGATCGAGCCGGCGCCGGTGACCAGCCACCACTGGCCGCCCCGGCGGACGACCGGCGCCCCGGCCAGCGGAGCCGAACGGCGCTGGGAAGAAGGCGAGTTGGTGTCAGACATGAAGAGTCCTTCCGAAGTCGAAGCGGAGGAGTGGAAGAGCTGGGGCGGCACCGGCCGGAGAAGAGGCGGGTTCCCGGTCGGCGCCGCCGGGGGGTGCGTCAGGCCGAGAGGGTGAAGTCGTCGCGGTCGGCGGTGGCCTTGGCGATGGCGCGTTCGGTGATGGCCTTGGTGGCGCGGGCGGAGGCCGGGCCGATCTCCTTGGCGGAGCGCTCCTTGTACCAGGGCTTGAGGTCGAGCATCGCCACCCGCATGCCGGTCGCGAAGAGGAGGATCTTGCCCTTGGGCAGGGCGCGGATCTCGTCGGGCGGCAGGATTCGCTCGGTGCGCATCGACACCGAAGTCGACTTGCCGCTGCCGGAGTCGGAGACGGAGACGGTCTGCACCTCGTGTTCGCCGATCTGCCGGGAGAGCCGGTCCGCGAAGTCGGCGTCGTCGATACCGCTGCCGATGATCTTGGTGGTGGCTGCCGACCAGAGGGCGTCCATGCCGGCCTCGCCCCAGCAGCGCTGGCCCTGGCGGTAGGACTGCAGGATGGTGATCGGGATGACGCCCCGGCTGCCGAGGTGGGAGTAGAGGTCCGGCAAGTCGCTGATGCGGCACACGTTCGCGGCCTCGTCGAGGACGCACAGCGCAGGCGGGTCGAGCCGGCCGCCGGATCGTTCGGCGACGATGACGGCCGCGCGCATCACCGCGTCGGCCGCAGCCGCGATGATCGCCGAGGCCGAGCCGCCGCCGTCCTTGCTGAGCAGGAACAGCGTGTCGCGGGAGGAGGCGAAGTCGAACGGCTTGAACTCCGCCAGGCCCGGGGTGGGGGTGACCCAGGCGGCGATCTCCGGGTCCAGCAGGCAACTCGCGTACTGCCGCGCCGTCTCGTAGATGCCGTCCCTGGTCTCGGTGGCGCCGGTGACGGTGCCCTGAAGCTGGGCGGCGACTGCGTGGTGGCCGGCATCGGTGAGCAGGTCGACGGGGGTGCGGTCGGAGGGGGAGGCGAGCCAGGCCAGCACGTCGGTGATCGGACGGCGGTGGCTCGCAGCGGCGAGGAACAGCGACCCGAGGGTGTTGCTCGCCGCGGTCGACCAGAAGTCGGAGCCGCTGGACTCGTCGACTGAGGCGGTGACGAAGTGTCCGGCCAGGCGCTTGGCGCCGGCGAGGTCGCGGGCGTCGGCGAGGATGTCCCACCACATCTCGCGCGGGTGGTGCGCGATCTGCTGGGGGTCCATGGTCCAGACCGTGCCGACCTTCGCGCGGGCGTCGGCGCAGGCGGTGAAGGCGTCGTTTGCCGCTTTGTTCGAGGTCAGCAGCACCGGTCCGGGGGCGGCGAGGATCGCGGGGATCGCGATGCCGCTCGTCTTGCCGGAGCGGGGGGCCATGATGGCGACCATCACGTCCTCCCACGAGGCACGGACCTCGGCCCGGCCGGGGGAGAGCGTGCCGACCAGGATCCCGCGGTCGGCGGGGGCGATCTCCTTGTGGTCCTTCAGGCTCGGGCGCAGGCTGCGGGCCTTCTGCGTGATCTCCTTGTCCAGGAGTGGGGCGATGTCGGCCCGGCGGGCCAGGCCGCTCTTCGCGCCAGCGCGCCGCCGCAGCACAAAGCCGAGCGCGATGCCGCCGAGGAAGACGGTAATCAGCCCGGGGGCCACGCGCGCGCCCAACTGGAGGGCGGTCGGAGCAAGGTGGGGCCACAGCCGGTCGGGGTGCAGGAGGACCTCGACGACATGGAACGGCGCCCAAGGGCCGGACCCGAGGAAGTAGTTGGTGAGGTTGCCGGTCAGCCAGGCGAGGCTGCCGAAGGCGATGGCGGCGCCGACGACGGCGAACAGGAGGTAGAGGAGCGCGTCCGTGCCGGTGGAGGTCGACGGCGCGCCCGTGCGCGGGGCGGGCAAGGGAGAGTCCAGGTGGGTGCGAGCGGGCGGTGGGCGGGGCGCGCTCGGCTCTCGTACGGATCGTCATGGGACTGCTCTCCAGCGGGGCGAGGGTGAAGGAACGTTTCAGCGGGTGCGGCTGCTCGGGCGCTCTGCCGCTGTATTCGGCGGGGCTGGCGGCTGCTGTACGGGGACGTTCACGGTCGTAGCAGCGGAGGTGGCGAGGGCTGCCGCGCGCCGCAGTTCGGCGGGGCCGTCCATGCCGTCGAGAGCGACGACCAACTCCGGCTCGATGGCGACTCGGTGCTGCTGGACGCTCAGCAGGTAGGCCGCGCCGGACGCGGCGGTCAGCTGGTCCGCGCTGGGCCGCTCCGGCGGGAGGCTGTAGGAGGCGGGGTTGCCCGGCTGGGTCGGGGCGGTGAAGCCGAACTGGCGCAGGGTGCGGTCGATGAGACCAGGGGCGTCGGTGCGGCAGTCGGCCCAGATCTGGCCGTCGCCGCCGCGGTAGATCTCGACGTCGGTGCCGTAGGTGTCGGCGAGGTTTCCCATGGTGGTCGGTCCTTTCGGTGCTGCTGTCAGCGGGTACGGCGCGGTTGCGCAGCCGGGGTCGTGGTCGGCGTGGCGGTGGGCTCGGGGGTGGTGGAGAGCTGGGGCATGCGCCGGGGAGAGCTGGCGACGGCTGCCTGACGGCGTTGGGCCTCCGAGGTGGGCGGCGCACGCTGCCCATGACGTCGTGCAACAGTTCGCGGGTCCGCAGCACCGGCATGGTTTCCGAGTGGCATGAGTGGCTCGGCGCGGCGGGGTAGTCGGGGATCCTCGCGGTGGCAGTCTCCAGGCCCTCCCGGACGGTGAGGAGCGCCTGGTGGGCGGTGGCCAGTCGTGCCCACGTGTCGTAGGACAGGTTGTAGCCGGGGGAGGCGAAGTCCACCCTGGCGCGGGCCCAGTCGGCCCCGGCCGCGACCAGCTCGGTCAGCTGCGTCAGCGGGCCGACCAGGGTGCTGGTCGTCTCCTCGAAGATCGCCGCCACGTCACCGGGGCTCGCGTCCTCTTCGAGCCGGACGACCATGCCCGGCAGGGAGCGGGGGTCGGCGGCGGGCGGCGGGATGTGGCGGACCTGGAGCGGCTGGTCGGCTGCGGGTGGCCGGTCGCCGTGGGCCAGGCGGATGTTGTGCTGCATGGCGGCGCCGACCGCTTCTCCGATCGACGAGTAGTGCTCGGGCACCAGGGCTCCCAGGAGGTAGTGACGGGCAGGAACGTTTCAGCGGGTGCGGCTGGCGGGAACTGCCGCTGCGGCCGGTACGGACGTCCGCCAGGCGGCAGCGGGCAGGTCTGAGGCGTTGGCGGCGGCCGGGGCGGTGGTGCTGCGGGCGAGGGCGGCGCGGGTGCGCAGGTCGTCGGCACGGTCCGCCGTGTCGGACATAACGCGCTGCACCTCGTCGACGGCCCCGGCGAGTTCGGCCTGGGCGGTGACCAAGTGGTCGGACGCGATGCCGAACCGGTCGGAGAGTTCGAACTGGTCGGGGTCGAGTTCGGTGATCTGCTCGGATGCGATCTCGAGGGCCTCCTGGAGGCGCACCAGCATCCCGTCGTTCGGGTCGAGCAGCTGGTCGAGTGCCCCGGCGAGTTCGGCGAAGTCCGTGGCGCCGCGCAGCTCGTCGGTGAGATGAAGGATCTGCTGAACTGCGGTGTTGAGCGGCTCGGCGGCGAGCTTGGGGTCGAGGTCGACGGTGTAGCGGGCGGCGCGCAGCATCTCGGTGGCGTGGGTGGCGATGGCGGCCCGGTCGGTGGGGGCGGTGGTGGTGGGCAGCCGGTGGCGTCGGCCGTGCCAGTCGTCGATCTGCTTGAAGCCTGCGTGGCGGAGGAGGGTGGCCGACAGGTCGTCGCTGGCGCCGGTGGCGACGACGCTGCCGCTGGGCTCGGCGCTGATGGTGATGACGGGCATCCGGTGGTCCTTGGCGGTGGTGACGGTGCGGGTGAGGTGGCCGAGTTCGGCGGCGATGCGGGTGCACTCGGCTTGCACGTGGAAGGGGTCGCGGTAGGTGCTGTGGATGTATCCGTCCTCGCGCACGACGGTGGCGACGACGTGCACCGACCGGTCGCCGTTGCGGATCGCTGCCCACCGGCAGCCGTCCGGGTCGCCGGCGGGGGCGAGCCCGGTCGCGGTGACCAGGCGCCGGGCGACGTCGGCCCACTGGGCGTCGCTCAGGTCCGGGTGGCGGGGGTCGGATCGCACCGAGCACATCCACACCGGCTTCTGCGGCGCCCGGGCTCCGAGCCGCAGGGCGGGAGCGTCCAGCACGCCGCCGCCGAGCACCTCCTGCGGGTCGCCGAACAGCGGCAGTTGCTTGTCGGCGCCGCGGTAGTCGGCGCCGATCAGCCGGGGCCGCAGCCGGTCGCCAGGCTCGTCCAGGCCGTACAGGGCGGGAATCAGCGCGGCCGTGGTGGTGGCGCGCTGCAGGTGGGCGATCACGAACGTCCCCCTTCTCGGACGGGCGGCGGGGCCCGGCGAGCGGGCTGACGGGGACAGAATCCGCAGGATCGGAGGTTTGGCCCGGCCGGAGATCGGTGGTAGAAGCCGCGCTCCGGCCGGGCCGTTCAGCGCTCCTAGCCGAGCCGCTTCGGCGAGTTGAGCTTGTGCTCTTGGGCGAAGCGCTCGCAGGCGTATTGGGCGAAGCGCTCGTCGTTGTGCAGCCTGGCCCAGCGGCCGTCCTGGCGGATGACGGTGGCGACGATGTCGAGCCTGTCGACGGTAGAGCGCACAGCCAGCCAGCGGCAGGAGTCGGAATCGTTCTGCGGCTGGATGCCGGTGGCATTGAGCACCTGCAACAACAGGTCCCACCAGTGATCGTCACTGAGGCCGGACTGGGTGATGCTGCGTATCGAGCAGTGCCAGGTCAGGCGCGGGGAGGGGCTGTGGCCGGTGCGGGGCCTGCGGAGCGCCCGCGGTTCGTCCAGCAGCGCCGCCAGGTCCCGCAGGTCGTAGACCTCTTGATCGGGCGGACCCGGCGACCACGTAGCGAACAGGCTTGGCTCGAAGTCGGGATCGTCGTTGAGCGTGTTCAACGCGTTCAGCAGGTCGAGGGTGCTCTCGGTGCGCCGGACGGTGCACTGCAGCGGGTAGGTAGCCATGGCGGTGTGTTCCGAATCGTGGTGCGGTGGTGCGAAGTTGGGACCGGTGTCCTGCGTTGGGCAGGGCGCCCGCAGGTCAGACGAAGGGGTTCTCGGTCGGCCGGTCGGCGTCCACGGCGGCCTCCAGCAGCTCCTCCAGGTCGCCCGGTTCGGAGGTGCGCTGGTCGATCCACCAGCCGGCGCGGGTGATCGTGCGCGCCCGGTCCTCGATCCGCTCCCACTCAGGCTCCGGCATGCCGGAGTCGAGGACGAGCGCGGTGTACGCGGCGGCGAGGACCTGGTGACGGCACCGCACGCCCCACGCGATGCCCTTGGCAGTGCCCTCCAGCGGTGGCATCCGGAACTGCTCGGACCAGGCGTCGGACTCGGCCTGCTCGGCGGCGCGCTTGGCTTCGAGCCACGCGGCCTTCTCGGCCTCGTCGCCGTCCTTCGCGGCGCGCCAGCAGTCGGTGCATTCCTGCTTGGCCAGCCAGTCAGCGAAGCCGGCCCGGCGGTCGGCCGGACGGTCACCAAGATCCCTGGCTGCCTGGTGCCCGCACGAGTGGGTGATCTGCCAGACCTTCTTCACAGCCATGTGCTCTGCTCCTTGGTGGTGGGGGTTGGGGTGGTCAGCGGGCTCGGGCGAAGGCGATGCGCGGGTCGACCGCAGTCGGCGGCGGGCTCACGACGACCGCGGTCGACACGGCGGTGGTTGCCTTGAGTGAAGTTTCGTTGGCGCGGAACTTGTGCGTGGTGAACGCCTGCTGGGCCGGTGCGCGGCGGGCGGCGAGGTCCTCGGCCAGACGCGGCTGGACCGCTACCTGCAGGTCGCCTGCGCGGTGCATGGCGGTGGTGGCGGCGGCCATGCGCTCCAGTGATTCGCCCCGGTCGACGGTGACCGGCAGGGTGTAGACGTCGAGCACGTGGTTGAACCGCCAGCCGTGGGCCTCGAGGATCTGACCGCCGCGCTCGACCGCGTTGACTGTGTCGTCAGTGGCAGCGACGACGCCGAGCTGCGGATGCTCGGCGAAGGCGACGTCCGGACCGGTGCCAGGCGCCGGTTCGGTCGCGGGCAGCCGGGAGCGGGCCTGTTCTCGCGTGCCGGTGTTCTCGTTGGGGGCGAGTGCCATGTCGGTGTCGACGCGGTAGCCGGCGCCGGTGAGGAGCTTGGCGGCCCAGGCGGCACGCTGGTGGGGTTCGCGGTGCTGATCGGTGAGCGTGAAAAGCCCTGGATTGCCGGGCAGTTGCTGGAAGTCGAGGCGTTCCAGGAACCACTGGGCGGGGGCCGACTGGGTGGGCAGGGAGGCGACGATGCCGTGGTTCGGGTGGTGCCCGATGGCGACGTCGGGCAGCTGGGTGGGTGCGGCGGTAAGCACGATGGTGCTCCGTGTTGCTTGTTCGGACGGTGGACCGGCGGTCGGGGCGCGGTCTGCATCGGAGGGGCACAGCGGTCTTCCTTCCGGGACAAGGGAGTTCAGCGGCGCGGTACGGCAGCGCGGACGGCGGCGACCGGGGCGGCGAGGACGACTTTGGCCGGGTGGCCGGTGAGGGTACGCGTGGAGGTGGGGGAGGTGGCGAGCGCGGCGAGCACCCGGGCGTCGGGGCCGCCGACCGTGACCCGCGCTGTGGGTTGGGGGCGGCCGAAGTGGGCGCTGTGTCGGTCGGCGAGGTCGCCGCGCATCGCCCGGATCTCCCGCACGTAGCCGTCCGCCTTGTCCGCGATGTAGCGCAGACGGGCGGCGTAGTGCGGATCGACGGCGCCGCCCAGCCCCTCCCACCAGGAGGCCGTCTCCTGGAGCGCGCCGATGACCTGGTCGAGGACGCCGTCACCGGGAGCGGTCAGCTCGCTCAGCGCGTCGACCGCCTCCCGGGTGTGCCCAGCCTCCGCGATGGTCTTGCTGACCTGGGTCAGCGACCGGGCCGGGGGCAGAGCCGGCAGGAGGCTGTGGTCGATCAGGTCCGCCGGGCAGGTGACGCGGTAGCCGGCGGCACGCAGGTAGTCGACGGCTCGCGTGACAGTGGTCCGGCGCTCCGCCTCGTCGATTATGGCGGCCGTAAGCCGGTAATGGGTCTTGTCGATACGGACGACGGGGACGAACCCGGCGCGGTGGAGGGCGGACTCGGCGCCCGCGCGTACGGCCTGGACCTGCTCGCGTGACGGTACGCCGAGGCCGTTGAGGTGCTCGTCGACGGCGGCAAGCAGCGCGGGCACGCTTCCCGCGTTGCGGGCGTCGGGCCCGGCCGGCCTGCTGTCGTAGACGACTTCGAACAACTCGGGGCCGTCGGGGCTGTCGTGATGAGTCATCAGCCAGTCCGGCAGATCGTCGTCCGAGTGGCCGGACTGCTCCTGCGAGATCATCAGGCGGCTGCCGTCAGGCAGGATCGTGTCGACGATGTAGTCGTCCGCCCCGAAGTCGACTCCGGTCTCAAGGCCCCGCTGCGCGAGCGGACGGGTGGCGGGAAGGTAGCGCCTCGGGTTGCATGGCGTGCTCCTGCAGGGTGCGCGCCCCGGGGCGTTGGGGGCGGGGCGCTGATGATGCCGAGGACCGTGGACTTGGTCCGGCCGCGAGGCGGTGGTATGCGGTCACCGCGTGCGGCGGGGTATGCCGAGAACCGGCGGGAGGGGCGGTGCAGGCGCCACCGAGAAGTCGCCTCGGGGATGGCCGGTGCGGGCGAGCGCGGCCTTGACCTGCTGGTCGCGGTCCGGCACGGGCAGTGCGACCCTGGGTGCGACGTGCGCGGAGAGCACGGGGAGCGGGCCGTCCCTGAGTGGTGCGGCGGCCTCCCATGCCTCCTGGTTGCGCAGGCCCTCGGCGCGGTCCCGGGCCTGGTCGGACTCGGGGTGACCGGGGATGATGGCGGCCATGGCGCCTTGCCAGGCGTCCCGGACCTCCCGGAGCCGGGCGAGAGCCTCCTCGGTGGTGCTCAACCGCCCCAGAGCGGGAGCGATGGTGGAGTCGAGGCGGTCCTCGAGGCGGATGGCTGTCCGGATGCCCGCCGCGAGGTGCGGGCCCTGGTCGGTGAGCGTGGTGATGTAGCGCCAGGCGGCGCGGTTGCGGTCGGCTTCGGATCCGAAGGCACCGCTCTTCCCGCGGCGGCCCCGGGGGTATCCGGTCTCGGGGATGTAGTCGCTGCTCAGTTGCTGCAGGCGCTCGGTAGCGAAGGTGAAGGAGAGCGTCCGCAACTGCCAGGCAGCCTGCCGGTAGCCGGGCGCGAGGCGGTCCCGGATGTCGGCCGCCACCGTGGCCGGCGTCGCGTCGACGGGGAACACGATGCGGGCCGGGGGCTTCACGCCGCTGAGGTAGTAGTCGGGATCGTCGTCGGGGCGGGCCGCGCGGACCACGAGCTCGTGGCCGGGGCGTGGCCGGATGGCGAGGAACCGCTCACCGCCGGGCCCCGCGAGGGCGAGGGCGGTGTGCGGGGCCGAGACGCTGTCCCAGGTCGGTGGACCTCCGCCCCAGAGCCGCTGTCGGAGTTCGACGAGATCCCGGCCGGGGTTGATAGGACAGGGCTGGACGGACCAGCCGGGCAGGTGCTCGGCCAGCTCAGCGGCGAGCGCCGGCACGGGCACGGGGTGGTGGGGTTGATCGGGCAGCGCCCGGCCGTTCTCGTCGAAGTACACCTGCACGTACGTCTCGTCGCCAAAGTCGATGCCGGCGCGGGCATCACAGGGCTTGAACACGGCGAAGGAGGACTCCCACTGGTCGCCGTCTCGGCGGGTGGAGGCGAGTACGACGTGCCAGTCGGCGTGAAGCGCGGGGCGCTGGTCGGGGTCGGCGGCGACCAGCTGCTCGAACTCCGTGAAGTCGGCCGCCGTGAGGCGGGCGTGGTCAAGGTAGGTCACAACGTCGTTGGTAGACACGTGGGTTCAGGATTCTCGAAGGGGCGGCCGGTCAGGCAGCCATGCGGAAGTCGGTGTCATACAGCTGCTTCTCCCTGGCGTGGAGGATGTGCTGCACGATGAAGGAGAGCGAGGCGACCTTCCACAGGCCCCGGCCGCGAGTGAGGGCGGCGATGGCTTGGGCCTCGACACCGGTGAGCCCGAGCAGAGCCATGGCGGCGGGGATCTGGTCCGGCTCCTGGCGGTAGATGATCCGGGTCGAGCAGTCGGCCAGAAGGCCCTCGGCGAGAACGCGCCCGCGCGATCCGGCGTCGCCAGCGGACAGCAGGTCAGAAAGCCGGTGCAGGATCAGCAGGTTGGCGATGCCCAATCCTCGGCTGAGCTTCCACTGCTGCTGCATCCGCTCCAGCAGCCCGACGTGCCGCATGATCCGCCACGCCTCGTCGTAGATCACCCACCTGCGACCAGCAGTTGGGTCCGCGAGGGCGGACTCCATCCACGCGCTCGCGCACGTCATGGCCAGCACCAGGGCCGTGTCGTCGCCGCTGCTGCCGAGCCGGGAGAGGTCGATGGAGAGCATCGGCGCGTTCGGGTCGAACGTCACGGTGGACGGCGCGTCGAACATGCCGCTGAGGTCGCCGTGGACCAGGCGGCGCAAGGCGTGGGCGAGGTCGTCGATGGCGTGGCCGAGGCTGCCCGCCTGGTCGCCGAGGGCGGCGTCGAGGCGTTCGGGGCGGCCGAGGACGTGGGCGATGTCGCCGAGCAGTGGCACCGTGCTGTGCGCCTCGGCGTCGGCGACGGCCAGGTCGAGGGCGACGTCCAGGCCGGTGTGCTCCATCGGCAGCAGATCGCGCTTGAGCACGGTGGCCGCCAGGCTGGCCAGCAGCAGGAGGCGCCGCTTGCGGACCTCGCTGGTCCAGTCCTCCTCGCTCACCCCGTCCGGACGCTGCGGTGCGTCCAGCGGGTTGAGCTTGCCGGGCAGGCCGGGGCCCAGGGCGATGGTCTGGCCGCCGAGTGCCTCGGCCAGGCCCGACCACTCACCCTTCGGGTCGGACGGGATGTAGATCTTGTAGCCGTGGGCGATGGCCCGAGTCGCGATGGACTTGGCGAGCGCGCTCTTGCCCATGCCGATGATGCCGCACAGGATCCCGTTCGGGTTCGTGAACCCCTCTATTCGGCCGGAGTTGTAGAGGGCGAAGGGGTGGTAGCAGAAGGAGCCTTCGGCGTGGAGGTCGCGGCCGATGAAGATCCCCTCGGCTCCGAGGCCGGCCTCCGCGAGGAAGGGGTAGGCCCCGCCGGCGACGGCGGTGGTCATGCGGTGCTTGGGCAGGCGGAGCTTGCCGCCGCGCGCGGAGGCGGGGCCGGGACGGCCGGAGGCCGGGTAGACGGGCCGGAGTTCGGGGTCGGCGCCCTCGCGCTCGCGTCGCACGGCGGGCAGGGTGGCGAGGCGGGCCTTGGTGCGGGCTTCGGCGAATCCGGTACGGGCGGAGCGGCGGTCGGCTCGGGTGCTCTTGCGCGGGACGAACAGGTGGGAGGCGGTGGCGCGGTTCCTGGGCATGATCACGGATTCCGGGGTGCGGGGTCAGCGGCGGACGAGGCCGGTGAACGGGGTGTGCAGGTCGGCGGGGGTGGTGCGGCGGCGCACCAGCTGCGCGGTTTCCTGGTGGCGGCGGCAGATGCTCAGCTCCGGCGCGCCCTCGGGCAGGCGGGCGCGGCATGCGTCGGGGCCGGGAACCTCGCCGCTGCCAAGCCGGGGCGAGGCGTGGTAGGCGGCGTGGAGGTGGTCGGCGGCCTGCCACAGGCGGGTGCGGGCGGCCTTGAGGTGGTCGCCCTCGGCGGGCAGCAGCGGGGAGGTGCGCTGGGTGTGGGCGTCGAGAAGGCCGTGCAGCGAGACCAAGTGCTCGTGCAGGCAGTCGAGTTCGGTGCGGGAGGCGACCAGCGGGCCGGTTGGGACGTTGAGCGCGCGGTGGAAGTCGATCGCGGCGGTCGCGTATGGGACGAAGTCCTGCGCGGTGGCGGTGGAGGCCGGCATCAGGGTGCTCTTTCAGAGGGAGGGCGGGCCGGCATCAGGCGGCGAGGGCGAACGGCAGCGCGGAGGCGGTGAACGCCTCGGCCTGCTGCCAGGTGAGCGGGCGCAGGTCGAGCTGGGCGCCGACGGCCGCGGTCTCCACCACGGCGCAGGCGGCGCGCAGTTCGTCCTCGGTGTCGGCGGAGACGGTCAGCAGACCGGTGAGGGCGACGTCGGCGTGGCCGGCGATCAGCTGTCGCTCGCGGTCCTGGATGTCCTGGTACTCCACCGAGTCGGCCTCACTGGCGACCTGGCCCTTGCGGGCGCGCTCGGCCGAGTCGGCGATGACGCTGGCTTTCTTGCGGCGGACATCGCGCATCGCCGAGTCCAGGTCCTTCGGCTCGTAGCAGAGCGAGATGGTGCGGCGTACCCCCGAGGCGAACATGAGCTGGTGCAGGAAGCCGGGGTTGACCTGCGTCCTGGGCCAGTTCTCCACCCAGTAGGTGGTGTGGTGGGCGGAGTCGGTCGAGATGTGGTCGGCCTTCTCCACCACGACCACCGGGCCGGCGGCGGCAGGGTCGGCGGCCGGGCGCCCGTCCTCGGACCAGCGGTCCAGCGCCGCACGGGACTTCGGATCGTAGGCGGTGCGGGCGACGGCGGCGATCTCTCCGGCGTTGAGCCAGCCGGTCGGGTTGAGGCCGGCGGTGCGGGCGGACTGCTCGAACGCGGAGGTGAGCTGGGCCAGGACCGCGAAGCCGCCGGTCAGGCCGCCTCCGGCCTGGTTGATCAGCCGTCGCGCAGCCTTGAAGTCCATGGCCACGGCGACGTACGCCTCGTGCGGGGCCGCGGCCGGACCAGCACCGCGGATCAGCTCCCCGTACAGCTCACCAGCGAGCGGTGCGTCGGGGCGGCCGTGCTCCTCCCAGTAGCGGCGAAGCGCGTCGCCGGTGTCGGGAACGGTCCGCTCCACCACCTGGATGCGGGCGACCTGGCCGGTGCGGGCCAGCGCCGCGAGCGCGCGCCCCCAGCCGTTGACGTTGGCGCTCTGGGTACCGGGGTCCAGGAGGGCGTAGGCGCGGCTGCTGACCTTGACGATCGCGGTGAGGGTGCCGGCGTGCGGGTCATGGACGGCGCCGTAGCGACGGTCCGGGGCGGTGACCACGCGCAGGCTGGCCGCGCTGCCGGGCAGGTGCAGCAGACCCTCGCGCACCGGGCGGGAGGAGGGGCGGACGAGCCAGATCAGCTGTCCGCGCAGGCGCCGCAGGCCGTAGCGGGCGGCGATAGGTGCCCAGTCGGCGAGGGTGCGGCCCCGGTAGCGGATGAACACCAGGGCGGCGACTGCAGCCCACAGGGGTATGAGCTGCAGGGCGCCGGTGACGCCCCGGGTGGTGAGGACGGCGAGCAGCAGCAGGCCGGTGGTGGCGCAGGTGATCAGCTGCGGGGCGCTCAGGCCGAGCAGGATGCCGCGGCGGCTGCGGTGGGGGAACTTGACGGACGCAGGGGCGTCGGGCGTCGAGGAGGGCATCGGGGTTCCAGAGGGGGTGAGCATGCGGGCGGCGGTCGGGGGCGCGGCGCTCTTCTGGACGTCATCGCGGGGCTCCTTCGAGAGTTCGGGTCGGGGTCCGGGGTGGGCGGTGAGGGCCGCCCACCCCGGGAACGAGGACCGGTCAGGAATCGGGCTCGGTGGGCCGGTTCGGGAAGACGAACCGAGACGGTGCTCCGGCCGGGGATGGCCCAGTGGCTGCCGGTGCCGGCGGTGCCGGAGCCGAGGGGGCCGGACCGGGCGCCGGGGGCGCGGGTGCAGCCGGGGTCGTCGACAGTTCCGGCGCGGACGGAGTGGCAGGCTGGGCCGCGACTCCGTCCTGGCCACCGCCGGACGACGTCTGCCCATCACCTGAGCCGGGTGCGGCCCGGGTGATCAGGGCCGGGATGCCGGGCCGGG
Source organism: Kitasatospora sp. GP30 (assembly GCF_029892145.1). NCBI lineage: Bacteria > Bacillati > Actinomycetota > Actinomycetes > Kitasatosporales > Streptomycetaceae > Kitasatospora > Kitasatospora sp. GP30. The sequence continues at coordinate 11,954 of NZ_JARZAH010000054.1, read as the reverse complement.
TGACCAGGGCGCGTCCGCGGTCGCCGGGTGCGGCCGGGTCTTCGCCGAAGCGGAACTTCGTCGGCTGCTGGGCGGGGCCGGCGTCGATGCCTTCCTTGCTGATCCGGCCGGTCGGGTCGATGCCGGAGGAGGCGTCGCCGCCGTCCATCCCGGGGACGTGGCTGGGGCCCTGCGGGGCCGGGACACCGGTGCCCATCCGCATCGCGAGGCCGGCGGCGGTCTTCGCGGCACCAGCAGCTACCGCGACACCGGCGACGCCGGTGCGGTGCATGTCGTCGTGGCCGGAGCCGTCGGTCGCCCAGTGGATGAACTTGTAGCAGGCGTACGGGCACAGCAGGACGAGCACCATGATCACGACACCGGCCATGGCGTCGGAGAGAGCGCTCATCCCGTCCTTGGCGTTCGAGTTGCCGATCGCGGAGATGCCGGTGATGAACACGATGGTCATCAGGAGCTTCGACGCCACCAGAGTGGCGGTGGCCTCGATCCAGCCGCGCCGCCAGCGCTGGGCGACCTCCCAGCCGCCGCCGGCCCCGGCGAAGCTGGCGAGCACGACCAGGACCAGGATTCCGACCTTGCGGGCGACCATCGTGCCCCAGTAGAGGAACGCGCCGATCGCGCATCCGATGGCCACGAGCGAGGGGATCGTCCAGCCGAGCCCGTACATGGCGCCGAGTTCGGAGACCTTGATGATCCTCCGGACCGCGTCGTCCAGATTGGTTCCGGCGGCCTTGAACAAGCTATCGGATAGTGCGTCGACGACCGTCACCGCAACCGAGGTGAAGGAGATCGCGCAGAAGCTGAACAGGACGCCGGTCATGGTGCCCCAGGCCGCGCGGGCCAGTGCCCGGTCGTCGCGCCGCCAGGCGGCGAGGATCAGCTGAGCGCAGAACGTTCCGACCGTGAGGATCAGGCCGATCGGCAGGATGAGCTCGTAGTTCTGCCTGAACCACGAGGCGTTGAGGTCGATGCCGGTGGTCTGGTTGACAGCCTGCGAGGCGAGGTTGACGGCACTGGTCGCCAGCTCCGTCATCGACTTGGTGATCCACGCACCGATGCCGTCAGTGATGCTCTTGCCCGGATCGGAGACGAAGTTGATCGCGTCGACCGCCTCGCAGACCTGGCTGATCATGGGGACGTCGCAGACACCCATGGGAGAACCTCCTTCCTGGGATTAGGGCGAGACGGTCGGCAGCACGCCGACCAGAGCGCAGGGACGGTCAGGGCGGCACTGGACGGCGAGGGTGGACGAGCGGTCCTCGGCCCCACCCTGCGGAGCGCCGTTCCAGGAGATCGACTGCTTGCCGGTGACGGTGACGGCGTAGATGTACGCCTGCTTGATCGCCCCCGGATCGGCCTGCAGCGCCCTGGTGAACGTGTCCGGGAAGTGCGCCTCGTCCGCGGTCGCGGTGGCGAACTGGCCGGAGTCGGCCATCCGTCCCCACAGCAGCGGCGAGGGCACCAGGCGGTCCACCGAGTCGGCGTCCGCGTAACTCCCCTCGGTCGTCAGCCACCGGTGGAGGCCGGCCACCAGCTCCGGCTGCGAGTAGGAGCGGGTGTCGTACGACCACAGCGCCGCCGCCGCCGCCTTCGAGTAGGCGATCGGATCGTGCGTCGATGGCGGCAGCGGCACCGAACCGGCACCGCCCGCTGCCGCCGACGCAGACGCGGAAACAGAGGCCGGGGCTGGCGAACTTGCCACGTGAGAAGCAGGGTTGGGCGCAGTCCGAGTGCCGCGGGTGAAGTAGGCGAGGGCGCCGGCCAGGACGACGAGGACCACCAGGACCACGAGTCCGAGCAGCGCCCGGCGGCGCACGCGCGATGCGCCGCCGGACACGCCTTCACGGGTGAAGGAACGATTCTGCATCAGTGAACCTGGCCGCCCAGCCCGGAGAAGAAGGCCACAATGCCGTTCGCCGCACCGATCAGAAGAGCGGCGCCCGCGCTGACCAGCACGCCCTTCTTGCCGTTGGCCTCCGCCTGGTGGCCGCCGGAGTGGTGACCCCAGGCCCACACCCCGGCGCTCACCGCGAGCGCGCCGACGATCGCGATGATCCCGAACAGGTTGATCGAGCCCATGACCTGCTTGAGGACCGAAAGACCGGGCAGGCCGCCCTCGTTCGGGGTGATGCCGGGGTCGAAGGCGAGCTGCGTGGCCGCGTCCGCGAGAAACATAGGGACTCCAGTTTGAATATGGGCAGGTGAAGGCAGCCCGATAGGGAAGGAAGGGGGAGGGGAGGAATGCCGGTCAGACGACGCGGCGGGCGGCGAGGATCTGCGGCCGCCATTCGGCGAGGGTCGAGATCTTGACCACGTCGCCTGTGTGCGGGGCCTGAACGATCAGGCCGCCGCCGATGAACATGCCGACGTGCTCGGGCACTTGGGCCGTTCCTTCGGTGAGCAGCAGGTCACCGGGCTTCAGCGAGTCGACCGTCACCGGCTGACCCTCGCCGACCTGCGTATAGGTCGTCCGCGAGAGCGTGACCCCGGCCGCCCGGTAGGACGCCTGCATCAGCGAGGAGCAGTCGCAGCGGCCCATCGGGTCGGCGCCGTGAGGGTCGTTGCAGTTGCCGCCCCACTGGTACGGGGTGCCCAACTGGCCGAGTGCCCACCTGATCGCAGTCTGGACCTGCGGGGGAGCGTCGGTCGGGATCGTGTACCCGGCCGGGAGCGAGCCCGCCGGGATGGTCCCGAAGTTGCTGCCGTCGCCGCCCGTCCCGCAGCCGCCGGTGCCCGGCAACGGGCTCGCGGTGCTGGTGCCCGAAGGAGACGGGGCCGGTTTTGGGCTTCCCCCGGGCGGCTGGGCGGCGCCGGCGGGAGTGAGCAGCGGTTCGATCGCCTTTTGCAGCGCGGTTGCCAGCGGCTCCCACTTCGCGTACGCGTCGGGGAAACCGCTGCGCTGCACCGCCTGGGCGGCCTGGGTGACGGTCATCGACTGCCAGCCGTTGACTTGCTGGAGCGCCTCGTAGAACTTCGTCGAGGCGTAGACCGGCTGCATGATCTGTGTTGCCGTGCCCCAGCCCTGCGAGGGTCGCTGCTGGAACAAGCCCAGCGAATCGCGGTCCCCGTAGTTGATGTTGCGAAGTCCGCTCTCCTGAAGCGCCGTTGCCAGGGCGACGATCTGCCCGCGGACGGGGATGTGCATCGCGACGCCGGTGGCCTGGATCGTCTTGGCGTTCGGGATCTGCTCGTCCGGCTTGTCCAGCCCGGCCACGTTCGGCGCCGACAGCGGGCTGGAGCCCTTGAGGATCGACTCCACCTGCGCAGCGACGGCGGAACTGTCCACACCCTGTGCACCGCCGCCACACGAGGCGGAGGCCGCCGACGCGTTGCCCGCGCCGACGATCACCACCGGCAGGGCGAGCATCAGCGGGCCGCAGGCGAGGACGCTGAAGAGTGCGCCAGCGGTCTTCTTCACGGCCGCCGCCGATCAACGAAGTGGCACAGGGCAGTTGGCGGGGGCGGATGAGGGCACGGGTGTGCCAGGGCAGGCTGCATCGCAGCGGCTCCTTGCGGGATTCGTAGGAGGGCGCGGTGCCGGACTCTCGTGCGAAGAAGTCACCGGCACCGCGCCGGTCGTGAAACCGCCCTCGCTCAGGGCGGGCCCGGGTCAGGGGAGTTGGTAGCTCCCGGACGCCGGTCTCGGGTCACGCGCGGCAGCCAGCCGCGCTCGTAATCTCAGCCGGAACACGATGGCCTCCTGTGCGGGTCGGGAAGGGTGAGGGCGTGGGTCCGTGCGCTGCCCCCGTTGGACGAGACAACACACGACAACACGAGCTGTCCCGGGCCGAGTTGGCCACCGGCCCGGTTGGCATGGCGAGACAGTAGACGCGAAAGTCGGCCGCACCAAATGACCCCCGACCAAGCCCGTCACCCTCGCTGCTGCTCGTTAGGTACGGCCGCCGATCGCCGCTACCTTCCTCGGCATCCCCGCTCCCGGCGGCTGCCGCCGGCGCCGCCCGGAGCGGGCCCAACCACGCCCTGAAGGAAGAACCCATGAGCTACAAGCTGCACCGAGGCGACGCTCTCACCGTCCTGAAGTCCCTGCCCGACGAGAGCGTCAACGCGGTGATCACCGACCCGCCGTACAACAGCGGCGGCCGGACCAGCTCCGAGCGCACCAGCCGCGACGCCCGCGCCAAGTACGTGCAGACCGGCGTCGCCCACGACCTGCAGACCTTCCCCGGCGAGAACCGCGACCAGCGCTCCTACCGGTCCTGGCTCACCGAGCTGCTGACTGAGGCGTACCGGGCGAGCACCGAGCACTCGGTGGCGATGGTCTTCTCCGACTGGCGGCAGGAGCCCACCACCAGCGACGCGCTGCAGATGGCGGGCTGGACGTGGCAGGGCACCATCCCGTGGATCAAGCCCGCCAGCCGTCCGCGCAAGGGCGGCTTCAAGCAGAGCGCGGAGTTCATCATCTGGGGCGTCAAGGGCACCCTCGACAACAGCCGGGACCTCTACCTGCCCGGCCACTTCATCGCGAGCCAGCCCCGCAAGGACCGGGTCCACATCACGCAGAAGCCGCTGGAGATCATGCAGCAGCTCGTCCGGATCTGCCCCGAGAACGGCGTGGTCCTCGACCCGTTCACCGGCAGCGGCTCGACCGGCGTCGCCGCCCTACGCGAAGGCCGTCGATTCGTCGGCGCCGAACTCTCGCCGCACTACGCGGACGTGGCCGAACAGCGCCTGCGCGCCGAACTGACGCAGGACGACTTCGTCCTCGCCGGACCGGAGGCGTGACAGTGAGAACCCCGGACAGCCGGCACCGACAGGCCCCCAGACACAGAAGGGCGGCTGGAGCATGAGCTCCAGCCGCCCTCGCCGTTTCGTCAGGCCGCCTGAACCGCCCGCTCGATCAGCGGGCCCGCCTTCTCCAGGTCGGCCGCCGAGGCGATCCGCACCTCCAGGTCCCCGGTGCCCAGGTGCCCGATCCCGCGCATGTCGCGCGTGAAGCCCTCCTCCAGCTCTACCGTGTCCGGGTCCAGGCGCAGGTACACAAGGATCACCCGGTGCGAAACCGAAGGCCGGAAGATCACGCTGGCCACGTTCTGCAGCCGCCGGTAAGCGATGTAGTGCTTGAGGACGACGGTCTCCACCTCGCCCGACGCGGTGAGCACCTCGTCCAGCTCGGCGTACAGATCCCGGAGGCACTCCGGTACGTCGCCGCCGACCGGCACCTCGGCCACCTCGGCGGCAGCCGCCGGCACCGAAGGCGCGGGGCGTCTGCGCATGGCTGCCTGGCTGACGGCAGCGGAGACCGGCTCGACCAGCTGCAGGCTCAGCAGCCCGCCGTCGAAGATCCGGTAGCGGACCAGCTCGATCGGCCACTGCCGACCCAGGTCACCAACGGCAACCCGGTCGTGGTGCGAGAACCCGGCCGCGATACACAGCGCCCGGGGCGCACGCCAGTCGATGGACTCAGCCGCCTCCGGCCCCAGCTTCTCCCGGACGAGGGCCTCGAACTCGTGGTGGCTGCTCTTCACCCAGGTGAGGTAGGAGACCGCCTGCGAGACGACTCCGCTGTCGTTGCCCTTCTTGAACTCGATCACGACCGGCACGCCGTTCTCGTCCAAGCCCAGCGAGTCCACCCGCCCCCGGTGCCACGGACCGGTCGGGTACTCCGACGCCAGGAACCGGATGCCGAGCATGGCCTCCATGCTCGCCTCCACCCGGCGCTGCAACTGCACCTCCAGCGCCACCGTCGAGCTGCGCAGCTCCACGTCCTGGCCGTCTGCCGCCAGCCGAAACACCTTGAGATCGCTCATCCAGCCCCAATCCGAACGGTCGTACGAGAAGACCAATCGAAATGAGGACTGCTCTATTCCGGAGTGTCAGGACCTGAGCCCCAGCCACACGACGACGAGGCCGGCGGGCAGGACGGTAGTCTGCTCGGCCGCCAGGCCCAGAGGGGTTGGCGGGCTCAGCCGGTCGGGCGGTTGCGCTCGTCGGTGGGAGGCGTCCTGTCCTGGAGGGCATAGACACGAGTCGCGTTGTTGTGGAAGATCGCGTCTTGCTCGGTGGGGCTGAGCCAGTTGACGAGCTGTTCGGCGATCCTGACGACCGTGCAGTAGTCGGCTTCCAGGGTGGAGACCGGCCAGTCCGAGCCGAAGAGCAGCCGTTGCGGGGTGAAGGCCTGCACGGCGGTGCACGCGTAGGGCTTGAGGTCTTCGGTGCGCCAGCTGCCGGGCTTGGCTTCGGTGAGCAGGCCGGAGAGCTTGCAGACGGTGTTGGGCAGGGCGGCGAGTCGGCGCAGGTGGGTTGCCCAGGGCTCGAGGGTGCCGGCGGCGATGGGGGGGGTGCCGAGGTGGTCGAGGACGAAGGTCAGTTCGGGCAGGTGGGCTGCGGTCAGTGCGGCGGCGTTGATTTGGTGGGGCTTGACGACGAGGTCGTATGCGAGTCCGGCGTCGGCGACGGCGCGAAGGCCGCGGCGTACGTCGGGGCGCAGCAGCCAGTTGGGGTTGGGTTCGTCCTGGACCTGATGGCGGATGCCCACCAAGCGGTCGCCACCAGGGAGTTCGCGCAGTGCCGCGATGGCGTCGGCGACGTTCGGGGCGGTGAGGTCGGTCCAGCCGAGGACGCCGCGGATCAGGTCGCTGTGGTGAGCCAGGGCCAGGAGTTCCGGGGTCTCCTCGGGGACACAGACGGTCTGGATGAGGACCGTGCCGACCACGTCGGCCGACTTCGCCTCGGGGGCGAGGTCGGCGGCGGTGAAGGAGCGGGCGAGGGGTGCGAGGTGCTCGCCGGTGATCCATGGCTGGGGGCGGACCGTCAGGTCCCAGAGGTGGTGGTGGGCGTCGATGATCCGGCGGCCGGTCACAGCTGCCACACCACCGGGAGCCCGGCCGAGCAGCCGTCGTCGGAGTAGTCGTGCACGACGTCGAGCAGGTCGGCCATCCGGGCCTGCCAGGTGACGTTGACCGGCAGCTGCTCCAGTTCGGCGAGCAGGCGGGCGTAGTCCTCGCACTCCAGCAGGTGGAAGAGCTCGGTGCCGCTGCGCCAGATGGTCCATTCGCTCACGCGCGCTGCGCGGATGGCGGCGGTGAGTTCGGCGGGTACTTCGCGGTGCGCGGCCTCGTACTCCTCGATGCGGTCGGGGCGGACGCGGGTGTGCAGGGCGATCCTCATGAGTGCTCCACGATGATGACGTCCAGGGTGCGGGGGCCGTGCACGCCCTCCACCCGGTCGAGTTCAATGTCGCTGGTGGCGGACGGGCCGGAGATGAAGGTGAGCGGCAGGGTGGCGTCGAGTCGGGCGAGAGCGTCAGGGACGTCCTCGGCGATCTGCTCGGCGCGGATTACGCACAGATGGTAGTCGGGGACCAGGGTGAGGGCGCGCCGGCCCTGGCCCGGCCCGGTGTCCAGGACGATGGTGCCGGTCACGGCGATGCCGACGGCGGCCAGGGTGATGGCGCCGTCGAGGGCGTCCAGAGCCGGTACGGTCAGTGGCTCGGAGTGCCACTGCCAGTCGCCCGGTGGCAGCAGTTCGAGGGGAAACGCGCCCGGCAGGGCCAGGTTGCGGACGTCGCGCTGGGTGAGGGCGACGGCGATGGCGGCGGGCAAGTCGTCCTGGGTGGTTCGGGTCACGGTGGCGCGGTAGTCGGCGACCCGCTCGGCGAAGAGGGCGATGACGTCCTCGCCTGGCGCGAGGTGGCTGCGGCGGTATGCCCGGGGTACGGACACGTCCTGCGGCCTCTCGGCCGCCGGGACGTCGGCGAGCGCGGTGCGGATGCGGGCGAGGATGCTCTCGCGGCTGGTTGTCACTGGTGACCTTCGCGGTTCTTGCGCCACCAGCTGCGGAAGGACTCGGCCGGGGGGCGGGGGTGTCGCGGGAGCCGGACCAGTCGCGCAGCACCGGTCCGGGCAGCCGCCCGATCCGGCCCTTTCGGGCGATGGCCCGACCGCCGAGTGAGGCGGCCTTCTGCGCGGCGGAGAGCAGGCGCGGGGAGTCGAGGACGGTGGCGGCGGCCTTCATCGCCAGTGCCTCCGGGTTGAGCGGTCCGCGTTTGGCCTGGACGACCTCGGCCCGTAGGTGGGCGAGCACCTCGGGGATGTTGATCTTCACGGGGCAGGCGTCGTAGCAGGCTCCGCAGAGCGTGGAGGCGAAGGGCAGCGAGGAGGCCTGCTCGACGCCGACCAGTTGCGGGGTGAGCACGGCGCCGATCGGCCCGGGGTAGACGGAGCCGTAGGCGTGGCCGCCGGTGCGCTCGAAGACGGGGCAGACGTTCAGGCAGGCCGAACAGCGGATGCAGGCGAGCACCTGGCGGCCGACGGTGTCGGCGAGGGTGTCGGTGCGGCCGTTGTCGAGCAGGATCAGGTGGAACTCTGACGGCCCGTCGCCTTCGGTGGCGCCGGTCCAGGTGGAGGTGTAGGGGTTCATCCGCTCGCCGGTGGAGGAGCGCGGCAGCAGTTGCAGGAACACCTCCAGGTCGGACCAGGTGGGGACCACCTTCTCGATGCCCATCACGGTGATCAGGGTCTGCGGCAGGGTCAGGCACATCCGGCCGTTGCCCTCGGACTCCACCACGGTGACCGTGCCGGTGTCGGCGACCGCGAAGTTGGCGCCGGAGACGGCGACTTTGGCGGTGAGAAACTTCTGCCGCAGATGCATCCTGGCCGCTTCGGCGAGCGCTGCAGGGCTGTCGCCGAGGCCCTCGGGGGCCGGCTCGCCCCAGTTGGCCATCTCGGCGGCGAACAGGTCGCGGATCTCGTTGCGGTTCTTGTGGATCGCCGGCACCAGGATGTGCGAGGGGCGGTCGTCGCCCAACTGCACGATCAGCTCGGCGAGATCGGTCTCGTAGGCGGTGATACCGGCCTCCGCCAGCGCCTCGTTGAGGCCGATCTCCTGGGTGGCCATCGACTTGACCTTCAGCACCTCGCGTTCGCCGGTGGCCCAGACCAGCTCGGTGACGATCCGGTTGGCCTCGGCAGCATCGCTCGCCCAGTGCACGGTGCCGCCGGCGGCGGTGACGGACTTCTCCAACTGGACGAGGTAGTGGTCGAGATGGCGCGCTATGCGGTTCTTGATGGCGGCTGCGGCGTCGCGCAGCTCCTCCCAGTCGTCCAGTTCGGCGGCCACGGCGAGGCGCTTGTCGCGGATGGTGCCTGTGGCCCGCTTCAGGTTGGCGCGCAGCTGATCGTCTTTCAGCGCGGTGCGGGCGGCTTTGGGGAAGGACGGGGTGTCGAGCCAGACCACTCCTCGGGAACTCACAGGGTGTCTCCTTCCGTGCTGGCGAGGATCTCGGCCAGGTGCATGGTCCGCACGCCGCTGTCCTGGCGGGACAGGCCGCCGCCGATGTGCATCAGGCAGGAGTTGTCGGCGGCGCAGAGCACCTCGGCGCCGGTGGTGAGTACGCCGGCCGCCTTGTCGGCGAGCATGGCGCTGGAGGTGTCGGCGTTCTTGACCGCGAAGGTGCCGCCGAAGCCGCAGCAGGATTCTGCGGCGGGGAGGTCGACCAGGTCGATTCCTCTTACCGCGCGCAGGAGTTGCTGCGGTCGGTCACCCAGGCGCAGCCCGCGCAGCGAGTGGCAGGTGGGGTGGTAGGTGACGCGGTGCGGGAAGTACGCGCCCACGTCGGTGACCTTCAGGACGTCGGTGAGGAACTCGGTGAACTCGTGGACCCGGGGCACCAGGTCGGACACACTGCTGCGCAGTTGGTCGTGGCCGTACTTCTCCGCGAGCAGCGGGTGGTTCTCCTTGATCATGCCGGCACAGGAGGCGGACGGGGTGATCACGGCGTCGTAGTCGGCGAAGGTGCGGGCGAAGCGGGCGACCAGCGGGACGGCGTCCGGGCGGTAGCCGGTGTTGAAGTGCATTTGCCCGCAGCAGTTCTGCTCCTGCGGGAAGTGGACGGTGTGGCCGAGCCGTTCCAGCACGGTGACCACGGCCCGACCGGTGCCGGGATACATGGTGTCGTTGAAGCAGGTGATGAAGAGAGCGATGCGCATCAGCGCACTTCCTCTGGGGTCGGGACCTCGGGCGGGATCAGCCCGCGCTCCTTGAGCTCGCCCCAGAGGGCGACCGGGACAGGGTGGAGGAGCATGGCCGCCCCGTCCGTGGCTTCGGCGGCGCTGCGCATGCCGACCAGGACGCCGGCCACGGCCGGGTGACCGAACGGAAACCGCAGGGCGGCTGCCCGCAGTGGCACGCCGTGGCGCTCGCAGACCGCCTTCAGTTCCAAGGCTCGCGCCAGCAACTCGGCGGGTGCGGCGGTGTAGTCGAAGGTGGCGCCGGGCTTGGGATCGGCGAGCAGACCGGAGTTGAACACGCCGCCGACCACCACCCCGACCCCTCGTTCGGCCGCCAGCGGCAGCAGTTCGGCAAGGCCCCGCTGGTCGAGCAGGCTGTAGCGGCCGGCCAGCAGGACCACGTCGACGTCGGTCTCGCGGATGAGCCGGGCCAGCAGGTCCGGCTGGTTCATGCCGACGCCGATCGCGCCGAGCACGCCTTCGGCGCGCAGCCGGGCCAGCTCCGGGTAGGCCTCGGCGAGGGCCTGGTCTGCGTGGTCGTCCGGATCGTGCAGGTAGGCGATGTCGATCCGGTCGAGGCCGAGGCGGTTCAGGCTCTCTTCGATGGAGTGCCGCACGCCCGCGGCGCTGAAGTCCCAGCGGCGCCTGTAACAGGCCGGGACGGCGAAGCCGTTGGCGAGGTCGTCGCCGCTCGCCTGCGGGGCGGGTTCGAGGATGCGGCCGACCTTGGTGGACAGGACGTACTCGTCCCGGGGCCGGGCACGCAGCGCCTCGCCGAGTCGGTGCTCGGACAGACCCAGGCCGTAGTGCGGGGCCGTGTCGAAGTAGCGAACTCCGCTCTCCCACGCCGCCTCGATGGCCAGCGCCGCGTCCGGGTCGCTGACGGGCGTGAAGAGGTTGCCGATGCCGGCGGCACCGAAGGCTAGTTCGCTGACGCGCACCGTGCTTGAGCCGAGGATGTTCTGACGCATCATCACCCCTGGGGAAGGGGTCGCAGCCGTAGGCCCGCCATGCCGCCGTCGACCGCCAAGGCCGTGCCGGTGGTGCTGGCGGAGGCCGGCGAGGCGAGGTAGGCGATGGCGGCGGCGACCTCATCGGCGGTGACGAGGCGTCCGGTGGGCTGGCGGTTGTTCAGCGCGGCGCGCTCGGCGGCCGGGTCGGCGGAGGCGTCGAGCAGTCGGCCGACCCACGGGGTGTCCACTGTCCCCGGGTTGACGCAGTTGACTCTGTAGGTGCCAAGAACCACGTCCGTGCTGGTCACGCTGCATGTTGGTATTCGTGCAGGATGCCGCGGAGGCGGTCGTGTCGGCGGACGTCGAGGTGGGTGAGCCGGTCGGGCTCGGTGATGGTTTCGGCCAGTTGGCGGAGGGGCGCGGCGCTGGCGAGGCTGCGGTGGGGCCTGTGCGTGTTGTAGAAGTGCTCGTACTCGTGTAGCGCGTGGAGTAGGTGGGCCTGGTTCCAGATGAGGGTGCGGTCGAGGAGTTCGGTTCGGCAGGATCGCACCTAGCGCTCCATGATCGCGTTCATGCGTGGCATTCGGACGCCGGTCTGGACGATCTCGATGCTCTCGGCCTGCAGGATGGCGTCGAAGGCGGCCGGGTAGCGGATGTCCCGGTCCCGGAGCAGGAACTTCACCCTGGTGCCCGTGTCCTGAAGGTCCATGGCCATGTTCCGGGCGAGCTGGGTCAGCCAGGCCGCGGTGGGGTGCGCCGTCGCCCCGAGGATCCGCACGCGTCGGGTGGCGTGCTCGATCACCGCGAGGACGGTCACGGTCGCTCCGGTCAGTGTCTTGGTCTCGAAGAAGTCCGCGGCGAGGATGGCGTGGGTTTGGGATCGCAGGAACGCTGCCCAGGTGGTGTGGTCGCGTTCGGGTGCGGGGTCGATGCCGTGTTCCTTGAGGATGTTCCATACGGTGGAGGCGGCGACCTTGATGCCGAGGGTCGCGAGTTCGCCGTGGATGCGCCTCTAGCCCCAGGTGCGGTTCTC
>NZ_JARZAH010000053.1:0-47027 GCF_029892145.1 Kitasatospora sp. GP30 | reverse complement strand
GCCGAACGCACCAACCCCCACACCGCAGCACCAGCAAGATCAACAACATCCGACCCCGACTCCACACCCACCGCACCCCGCGTCACCACCACGAGTTGCGCGTCGAGGAAGACCTCGTCGTCCACCCAGTCCTGCACCACGGTCAGCGTGTCGGTCAGCAGCGACCGGACCGCATCCGGGCTCATCGCAGTCGTCCCGCCGGCCTCACCGGAACACCCCAGGAACACCAGCTCCGGTCGGGCGACCTCGCCGCGCACCACCCGCTCACGCAACTCGGCGAGCGTCTGATGGAACGTCACGTCGCTGTTGCCGGAGGCGTCTGCGAACCAGGCTGCGCCGGCCGAACCCACCACCGCGACGGGCGCGGAACCGGCCAGGACGGGGGCCGTCGGCAGCGGCGTCCAGTCAAGCCCGTACAGGGAGTTGGCGGCGGCAGCGTCCCCGGCGCCCAACTGGTCGGCGGAAACCACCCTCAGCGCCAGGGATTCCACCGACACCACCGGCAGCCCGGCGGAATCGGTCATGTCGAGGGAGACGGCCTCCTGGCCGACGCGCTTCAGCCGCACGCGCAGCGCCGCCGCCCCGCTCGCGTGGAGACGAACCCCGGACCACGCGTACGGAAGACGGGCCTCACCGACCTCGCCGACCAGGCCACCCAGCCCCACGGCATGCAGAGCCGCGTCCATGAGGGCGGGATGCAGCCCGAAGGCTCGCGGGTCGGACCCGGCATCCTCCGGCAGCACGGCCTCGGCGAACACCTCGTCGTCGGTCCGCCACACGGCCCGCAGTCCTCGGAAGAGCGGCCCGTAGGCGAATCCGGACTCCAGCAGGTCGGCATAGAAGCCGTCGAGGTCCACGGCCTCGGCACCGGCCGGCGGCCACTCACCCACCGCCACGGGCAGCGCGCGGGCCGAACCCGTACCGGCCGCCAGCGAACCCGCCGCATGCCGCCGCCACGCCTCCTCCACCCCATCCGAACCCACACCCTCCGGCCGCGAATACACACCCACCGCCCGCACCCCCGACCCATCCGGGGCACCCACCACCACCTGCAACTGCACCGCACCCCGCTCCGGCAACACCAGCGGAGCCTCCAACGTCAACTCCTCCAACACCCCACAACCCACCTGATCCGCAGCCCGCAACACCAACTCCACAAACCCCGTCCCCGGCAGCAACACACTGCCCAGAACCGTGTGATCAGCCAGCCACGGATGAGTCGCAAGGGACAAGCGGCCGGTGAAGAGGAGCTCGTCGCTGTCCGCGACCTCGATCGCCGCACCGAGCAGCGGGTGGGCGGCAGCCTCCAGCCCGAGACCAGTCGCGTCCTGCGCCCCTGCAGCGGATGCCTCCGGCCAGTAGCGCTGGCGTTGGAAGGCGTAGGTGGGCAGGTCGATGCGGCGGGCGCCGGTGCCCTCGAACAGTCGCTCCCACGCGACCGGGGTGCCGGCGGCATGCAAGCGGGCCAGCGCCTCTACGACAGCGCGCACCTGGTCGCGTCCCGAGCGCATCGTCGGCACCACAGCGCGGGCCGGGCCGTCCTGCGGCAGGCACTCAGCGACCATGCCGGACAGCACCGCATCCGGGCCCACCTCGACGAAGCTGCCAACACCCAGCTCCAGCATGGAGGTTACTCCATCGGCGAAACGCACCGCGTCGCGAACCTGGCGCACCCAGTACTGCGGCTGCGTCCACAACTCCGACTCCACCCGGCCGGTCACCGTGGAGACCAGCGGCAGTACCGGCTCCCGCAACTCCAACCCGGCCACGACGCCCGCGAACTCCTCCAACATCGGATCCATCAGACCCGAGTGGAACGCATGACTGACCGTCAGACGCCGCGTACGGCACCCCTGCTCGGCCAAAGCAGCCGCACCAGCCAGCACCGGTTCCTCGTGCCCGGACAGCACCACCGACGACGGACCGTTCACCGCCGCCACCCACACACCCTCCACACCCTCGACCTGCGCCAGCACCTCGCGGACCATGTCCTCGGACCCGCCGACCGCGACCATCGCGCCACCCGTCGGCAACGCCTGCATCAACCGGCCACGCGCCACCACCAGCGCGCACGCATCCTCCAGCGACAACACACCCGCCACATGCGCCGCCGCGATCTCACCCACCGAATGCCCGGCCAGCACACCGGCTGTCACACCCCACGACTCCAACAACCGATACAGCGCCACCTCCAACGCGAAAATCGCCGGCTGCGCAAACCCCGTCTGGTTGATCAAGTCATCCGACGGCAGCTCCACCCCCAGCTGCGTGCACACCACCTCGTACGCCCGCGCGAACACCGGGAACGCCTCACCCAACTCCCGGCCCATACCAGCCCACTGCGAACCCTGACCCGAGAACACCACCCCCAACCGACCCGACACCGCGCCCGAGACCCCGACCGCACCCGACGCCAACCCACCCAGAGCAGCCAGCAGCTCACCACGATCCGCCGCCACCACCGCCGCCCGATGCTCAAAAACCGAACGCGACGTCAACACCGAGAACGCCGCATCCAGCACCCGGACATCGCCCTCACGCACCCACTCCAGCAGCGCCGCCACCTGACCCCGAACGGCTTCCTCAGACTTGCCCGACACCACCAACGGCACCACCGGAAGCCCGACCACTGGCTCTTCAACAGCCGTCTCCGCAGGCACCTCAGCCTGCTCCAGGATCACGTGCGCATTCGTCCCACTCACACCGAACGACGACACCGCAGACCGGCGCACCCGGCCACGGTCAGGCCAGATCTGATGTTTCGTCAAAAGCTTTACTGTGCCCGCCGACCAGTCGATCTCACTCGACGGCTCATCGACATGCAGCGTCTGCGGAAGCACGCCCTCCCGCATCGCCATCACCATCTTGATGACACCCGCCACACCGGCCGCCGCCTGCGTGTGACCGATGTTGGACTTCACCGACCCCAGCCACAGCGGCTCGTCCGCCGACCGCTCCCGGCCGTACGTCGCCAGCAGCGCCTGCGCCTCGATCGGGTCACCCAAACGCGTCCCCGTCCCGTGCGCCTCCACGGCGTCCACATCACCCACCGCCAGCCGCGCATTGGCCAGCGCCTGCCGGATCACCCGCTGCTGCGACGGACCATTCGGCGCCGTCAGACCATTCGACGCACCGTCCTGGTTCACCGCCGAACCCCGCACCACCGCAAGCACCTTGTGCCCGTTCGCCACCGCGTCCGACAGCCGCTCCACCAGCAGAACGCCAACACCCTCGCCCCAGCCCGTGCCGTCCGCCGCATCCGCGAACGCCTTGCACCGACCGTCAACCGCCAGACCGCGCTGCCGCGAGAACTCGACAAAGGTCGCCGGGGTCGACATCACCGTCACACCACCGACCAGCGCGAGGTCGCACTCGCCCGAGCGCAGCGCCTGCCCGGCCAGGTGCAGCGCCACCAGCGACGACGAACACGCCGTGTCCACCGTCACCGCCGGCCCCTCCAGACCGAACACGTACGACACCCGGCCCGACATCACACTCGCCGCGTTGCCGATGCCAAGGTGACCGTCTCCGCCGTCGCCGGTGCGGGTCAGCAGCGAGGCGTAGTCCTGGCCGTTGGTGCCGGTGAACACGCCGGTCTGGCTGCCCTTCAGCAAGGCCGGGTCGATACCGGCCTGCTCGAACGCCTCCCAGGAGGTCTCCAGCAGCAGTCGCTGCTGCGGGTCCATCGCCAGCGCCTCACGCGGCGAGATGCCGAAGAAAGCCGAGTCGAACTCGCCGATGCCGCCGAGGAAGGCACCTTCCTGGACGTAGAGCTTCCCTGCGGCCGCGGGGTCGGGGTCGTAGAGGCCGTCCACATCCCAACCACGGTCGGCGGGGAACGGACCGACCGCGTCCACGCCGTCGGTCAGCAGCCGCCAGAAGTCCTCGGGAGACCGGACACCGCCGGGGAAGCGGCAACTCATCCCCACGATCGCGATCGGCTCGTCCGTGACGGCGGGCAGCGCCACCAGGGTTCTCGACTCCGGTTGTCCGCCCAGCAGTTCGGCGGCCAGGTGGTCGGCCAGGTCGGCGGGGGTCGGGTAGTCGAAGACGAGGGTCGCGGACAGGCTCAGACCGGTGGCGGCGTTCAGCCGGTTGCGCAGCTCCACGGCCGTCAATGAGTCGAAGCCGGCCTGCTTGAAGGCGCGTTCCGGGTCGACGGCGGTCGCCGAGGCGTGTCCCAGCACCGCCGCGGCGTGCGAGCAGACCTCAGCCGTCAGAAGGCTGGCGCGCTCGGCGGCCCCCAGACCACTGAGCCGCTGCGCGAGCGCCGGCCCGACCTGCGCCGACATGTCGGCGCTGCGATCGCGCAGGTCACGCACCTCGGGGACGTCGCTGATCAGCGAGTCGACACCGGCACCGGCCAGTGCCGGAAGCAGGCGCGCCCAGTCGACATCCGCGATGACCGCCGCGGTCTCGCGCCGGTCGAGCGTCTCCTGGAGGGACGCGATGGCCAGTTCCTGCGCCATCGGCAGCACCCCGCTGCGGCGGATCCGGTCGCTCGCGGCCGGGTCGGCCGCTGCCATGCCGCCGCCGTCCCAGGCGCCCCAGGCGATGGCCGTCGCCGCGAGGCCGCGCGCGCGGCGGTACTGCGCCAGGGCGTCCAGGAAGGCGTTGGCCGCCGCGTAGTTGCCCTGCCCGGCAGCGCCGACGACACCCGCCAGCGAGGAGAACAGGACGAAGGCCGACAGGTCGAGGTGCGCCGTCAGCTCGTGCAGGTGCCAGGCGGCCGTGGCCTTCGGGCCCAGCACCCGTTCGAACCTCGCGGGCGTCAGGGAGTCCAGCACGCCGTCATCCACCACACCCGCGACGTGCATCACCGCGGTGAGCGGAAGCTCGGCGGGGATCTCGGCCAGCAGGCGCTCGACAGCAGCCCGGTCCGCAACGTCGCACGCGACGATCGACACGCTCACACCGAGTGCGGTCAGCTCCGCCCGGAGCTCGGCGGCCTCCGGCGCGTCGGGGCCCCGGCGGCTGGTCAGCAGCAGGTGCTCCGCACCGCTGCGCGCCAGCCACCTGGCGACCTGCGCTCCGAGTGCGCCCGTTCCGCCGGTGACCAGCGTGGTGCCGCTCGGCCGCCAGGCCGCCTCCGGCTTCACACCGCGTGCCGCCCTCGTCAGCCGCCGGGCATAGGCGCCCGGCTGCCGAAGCGCGACCTCTGGCTCGCGCAGTCCGGCCAGTACACCGACCAGTTGGTCGACACAGCGGGCATCCACCGTTGCGGGGAGGTCGATCAACCCACCCCAGCGCTCGGGGTACTCCTGCGCGGCAGCAGCGCCGAGTCCCCAGAGCTGGGCGTGCTCCGGCCGGGTCAGGGGATTTGTCTCATCGACCGACACCGCCCCCTGAGTCAGCACCCACAGGCGCCCGGCGACGGCCACATCGTCCAAGGCCTGCAGAAGCACGGTCGTTCCGACCAGGCCCGGCCACTGCTCGGGGCCGCTCGGCCCGTCGGACGTCAGCGCCAGCAACGAGAGGACACCGCTGACCTCACCGGCGGCCGCCAGCCGGTCCGCGAGGGTCGGCCGGTCGATGCCGGACCCGTCGAGGTACACGGGGAGAACGTCGGCGCCGTGGCCACGCAATGCATCGATGCACAGCTCGGCGGACGGGCAGTCCATGGGTGCGACGACCAACCAGCGTCCGGTCAGCACCGCCGCCGACGGCATGGTGACGGTCTTCCAGGTGAGGCGGTAGCGCCAGTGATCGGTCGCGGACTGCTCACGCACCCGCTCCCGGTACGACGACAGCACCGGAAGCACCGCGCCGAGCGACTCCGCCTGCTCGTCGGCCACTCCCAGCGCCGCGCTCAGCCCCGCCAGGTCACCACGCTCCACGACCTCCCAGAAGCGGGCGTCCACCGCGTTCGAGGGCACCTGCCGCTCCGAGGCCTCGAGCCAGTAGCGGCGGCGCTGGAAGGCGTACGTCGGCAGGTCGATGCGGCGGGCGCCGGTGCCCTCGAACAACCTCCCCCACGCGACCGGGGTGCCGGCGGCATGCAAGCGGGCCAGCGCCTCCACCACGCCACGCACCTGGTCACGCCCCGAACGCATCGTCGGCACCACAGCGCGGGCCGGGCCGTCCTGCGGCAGGCACTCCGCGACCATGCCGGACAGCACCGCATCCGGGCCCACCTCAACGAAGCTGCCAACACCCAGCTCCAGCATGGCGGCAACACCATCAGCGAAACGCACCGCCTCGCGAACCTGGCGCACCCAGTACTGCGGCTGCGTCCACAACTCCGACTCCACCCGGCCGGTCACCGTGGAGACCAGCGGCAGCACCGGCTCCCGCAACTCCAACCCGGCCACGACGCCCGCGAACTCCTCCAACATCGGATCCATCAGACCCGAATGGAACGCATGACTGACCGTCAGACGCCGCGTACGGCAGCCCTGCTCCGCAAGCTTGGCAGCGGCCGCCAGCACCGGTTCCTCATGCCCGGACAGCACCACCGACGACGGACCGTTCACCGCCGCCACCCACACACCCTCGACCTGCGCCAGCACCTCGCGGACCATGTCCTCGGACCCGCCGACCGCGACCATCGCGCCACCCGTCGGCAACGCCTGCATCAACCGGCCACGCGCCACCACCAGCGCACACGCATCCTCCAGCGACAACACCCCCGCCACATACGCCGCCGCGATCTCACCCACCGAATGCCCCGCCAACACCCCAGCCGTCACACCCCACGACTCCAACAACCGGTACAGCGCCACCTCCAACGCGAAAATCGCCGGCTGCGCAAACCCCGTCTGATGGATCAAGTCATCCGACGGCAGCTCCACCCCCAGCTGCGCACACACCGCGTCATACGCCCGCGCGAACACCGGGAACGCCTCACCCAACTCCCGGCCCATGCCCGCCCACTGCGAACCCTGACCCGAGAACACCACCCCCAACCGACCCGACACCGCGCCCGAGACCCCGACCGCACCCGACGCCAACCCACCCAGAGCGGTGAGCAGTTCACCACGGTCCGCCGCCACCACAGCCGCCCGATGATCGAACACCGAACGCGACGTCAACACCGAGAACGCCGCATCCAGCACCCGGACATCGCCCTCACGCACCCACTCCAGCAGCGCCGCAGCCTGACCCCGAACCGCCTCCACAGACTTGCCCGACACCACCAACGGCACCACCGGAAGCCCAACCACAGCCCCCGACTCCGCCACCTCCGCAGGCTCCTCCGCCTGCTCCAGGATCACGTGCGCATTCGTCCCACTGATCCCGAACGAGGACACCGCAGACCGACGCACCCGCCCCGTCTCCGGCCACGCCCGCGACTGCGTCAGCAACTCCACCGCACCCGCCGACCAGTCGACATGCGGCGACGGCGCGTCCACGTGCAGCGTCCGCGGGAGCACACCCTCCCGCATCGCCATCACCATCTTGATCACACCCGCCACACCGGCAGCCGCCTGCGTGTGACCGAGGTTCGACTTCACCGAGCCCAACCACAGCGGAAGTTCGGCATCCCGCCCCTGACCGTAGGTCACCAGCAGCGCCTGCGCCTCGATCGGGTCACCCAGCCGCGTCCCGGTGCCATGCGCCTCCACGGCGTCCACATCACCCACCGCCAGCCGCGCATTGGCCAGCGCCTGCCGGATCACCCGCTGCTGCGACGGACCGTTCGGCGCCATCAGGCCGTTCGACGCACCGTCCTGGTTCACGGCCGAACCCCGCACCACCGCAAGCACCTTGTGCCCGTTCGCCAGCGCATCCGACAACCGCTCCAGCACCAGGACTCCGACGCCCTCGGCCGAACCGAACCCGTCGGCGGCCGCGGCGAACGCCTTGCACCGGCCGTCGGGCGACAGCGCCTTCTGACGGCTGAACTCGGCGAACATCGCCGGGCTGGCCATGACCGCGACACCGCCGGCCAGCGCCAGGTCGCACTCACCCGACCGCAGCGCCTGCGCCGCCAGGTGCAGCGCCACCAGCGACGACGAACACGCCGTGTCCACCGTGACCGCCGGCCCCTCCAGCCCCAGGCTGTACGCAACCCGGCCGGAGGCGACGCTGGCGGTGTTGCCGGCGAGGAGGTAGCCCTCGAACTCCGCCGGGGCGTCCTGCAGTCGAGCCGCGTAGTCCTGGTAGGTGAGCCCGAAGAACACCCCGGTCGGACTGCCCGCCAGCGAGGACGGAGCGATGCCGGCCCGCTCGAAGGCCTCCCAGGAGGTCTCCAGCAGCAGCCGCTGCTGCGGGTCCAGGGCCTGGGCCTCACGCGGCGAGATCCCGAAGAACTCGGCGTCGAAGTCGGCCACGTCGTGCAGGAAGCCGCCGCTGCGGGTGTACGAGGTGCCGGGACGCCCGAGCCCCGGGTCGTACATGCCCTCGATGTCCCAGCCGCGGTTCGTCGGGAAACCGGAGATGGCGTCGTTCTCGGCCAGGACGAGGCGCCACAGGTCCTCGGGCGAGCGCACGCCGCCCGGGTAGCGGCAGCTCATCGCGACGATGGCGATCGGGTCGTCCTCGACCGGCGTCACGACGGGTGTCCCGGGCCGGTCGGCGCTGTCCGTCGTGCCCGCGAGCTCGCTGAGCAGGTAGCGGCTCAGCGCGGCAGCAGTGGGGTAGTCGAAGATCAGCGTGGCGGGCAGCCGGACACCCGTGGCTGCGCTGAGCCGGTTCCGCAGCTCCACGCCGGTCACCGAGTCGAACCCGGCGTTCTTGAAGGGCGCGTTGAGCTCGACCTGGTCGGGCGAGCCGTGGCCCAGGACGGTGGCCACCTGGCCGCGCACCAGGTCGTGGACCGTACGCTCGCGCTCCGAGGCCGGCATGCCGCGCAGCCGTTGCGCCAGCGGTGAAGCGGGCTCCGTCGCCGCCTCGTTCTGACCGGCGCCGGCCGCGACCAGGGTCCGGACTTCGGCGATGTCCCTGATCAGTGGCCGCTGCCGGGACGAGGTGTAGACGAGGAAGTACCGCTCCCAGTCCAGGTCGGTGATGATCAGGCGCGTCTCGTCGCGGTCCAGCGCCTGCCCCAGGGCGTGGGTGGCCAACTCCGGTGCCATCTCCAGCAGACCGTGGCGGTGCAGCAGGTCCCGCGCCACGCCGGCGGCCATGCCGCCGCCGCCCCAGGCACCCCAGGCGATCGATGTGGCGACCAGGCCCTGCTGGCGGCGCCACTGGGCGAACGCGTCCAGGAAAGCGTTGCCGGGGGCGTAGTTGCTGTGCCCCGGGCTGCCGAACTCACCCGAGAAGGAGGAGAACAGGACGAAGGCCGAGAGATCGAGGTCCCGGGTGAGCTCGTGCAGGTGGACGGCTGCTTGGGCCTTGACGCCCAGCACGCGCTGCATCTGATCAAGCGTCAGCGCGGTGACGGCCGAGTCCTCGAGGACCGCGGCGGTGTGGATGACCGCGGTGAGCGGCGCCTTGACGGGGATGTCCGCGAGGAGCTGCGCGAGTGCCGCACGGTCTCCGACGTCGCAGCGCGCGATCGTCGCCTTGGTTCCCAACGCCGCTATTTCGTCGACCAGTTCGCGGGCACCCGCCGCATCGGGGCCACCACGGCTCACCAGCAGGAGGTGCTCCGCACCACGGCGGGCCAGCCAGCGTGCAACCTGACCGCCGAGCGCCCCGGTTCCTCCCGTCACCAGCGTGGTGCCGGTCGGCTTCCAGGAACGCACGACCGGCGTCTGGTCGCCGGGCGCGCGACCCACCCGCCGAGCGAACGAACCGGCCGCACGGACCGCCACCTGGTCCTCGCCGTCGAGGCCGGCCAGCACCGACGCCAACCGCCGCGCCGCAGCCTCATCCGCGATCTCGGGAAGATCGATCAGACCGCCCCAGCGCTCCGGCCGCTCCAAAGCGAGCACCAGGCCGAGGCCCCACACCTGGGCCTGTTCAGGGTTACGCAGGCCGTCCTCCGGTCCCACCGAGACAGCGCCCGCGGTCACGCACCAGAGCGGCGCCTCCAGGCCGCTATCGACCATCCCCTGGAGCAGGGCCACAGTCGCGGCGAGACCGCCGCTCACCGCCGGGGCCATGGCACGCGCCTGGGCGTCAACGGCGAGCAGCGAGAGCACGCCCCGAACGTCGCGGTCGGCGGCGGCCGATGCGAGCAGCCGCTGGTAGTCCTCCCGCTCCGCATGGGCCGGGTCCGCCTCGATGACGACCACGTCAGCACCGCGCGCCGTCAGCACCTCCGCGCACAGCTGCGCCCAACCGCTCTGCCCGGCCTCGCCCGTCGGCGCCACCAGCAGCCAACTGCCGGCCATCCGGCCGACTCCGGCGCCGGCGACGGGCTTCCAGGTGGTGCGGTAGCGCCACCCGTCGACCGTCGAGTCCTCCCGCACCTGCCGACGCCACGACGACAGCACCGGAAGCACCGCTCCCAGCGACTCCTCCTGCCCGTCATCCAGACCCAACACATCCGAAACAGACGACACATCCGCCTGCTCCACCGCACGCCAGAACGCCTCATCCACCGGATCCACCACGCCGGCCTCACCCCGCAGCGGCACGTCCAGCCAGTAACGCTGATACTGGAAGGCGTAGGTGGGCAGGTCGACGCGGTGGGCGCCGGTGCCCTCGAAGAGGGTGGGCCAGGCGACCGGGGCGCCGTACACGAACGCCTGCGCCAGGGACGCGGTCAGGCGCGGCCAACCCCCCTCACCACGGCGCAGGGTGCCGATCGCCGCAGCGGCGATGTCCTGCTCGCCGATGACCTCCTCGATCGCCGGAACCAGGACCGGGTGCGAGCTCACCTCGATGAACAGGCCATGCCCTTGGGTGAGGAGGTTCTCGATGCCGTGACGGAACTCCACCGTCTGACGAAGGTTGGTGTACCAGTACGCGGCGTCGAGCTCCCTGGTGTCCAGGAAGCCACCGGTCACGGTCGACCAGAACGGCACCTGGCCGGAAACCGGCACGATCGGCGCCAAGTCGCGGGCCAGACGCTCGCGCAGGCCCTCCACCATCTGCGAATGCGAGGCGTAATCCACCGGGATCCGCCGCACCCGCACCCCACGACCCTCACACCACGCCATGAACTCGCCCAACGGCACGGCCGGGCCCGAAACCACCGTCGACGCAACCCCGTTCACCGCCGCAACCGACACCCCCTCCCCACCCCACTGCCCCAGCAGCCCGCGCACCTCACCAGCACCCGCGCCCACCGACACCATGCCACCCGAACCCGCCAGTTCCTCCGCAATGGCCTTCGAGCGCAACACCACCACCCGCGCGCCATCCACCAACGACAACCCACCCGCAACCACCGCCGCAGCGATCTCACCCTGCGAATGCCCCACAACAGCCGCCGGCTCGACCCCGTTGGACCGCCATACCTCGGCCAGCGACACCATCACCGCCCACAACACGGGCTGCACCACATCAACCCGCCCCAACCACCCCTCATCACCCGAACGCACCACCTCACCCAACGACCAATCCACCAACTCGCCCAGGGCCCGCTCACACTCACCCATCCGCGCCGCGAACACCTCCGACGACCCCAGCAACTCCCCCGCCATCCCCAGCCACTGCGACCCCTGACCCGGGAACACGAACACCACACCGCCATCAACCGCACCAGAGCCGGACACCACACCCACGCCGGCCGCACCGGATGCCAACTCGCCCAGACCCGCGAGCAGTTCACCGCGATCGGTGCCCAGCACCACCGCCCGATGGCCGAACACCGAACGCGACGTCAGCACCGAGAACGCCGCATCCAGCACGCTCAACCCCGGCTCGGCCTCCAACCGCTCCACCAACGCCGCCGCCTGACCCCGCACCGCCGCCTCGGACTTGCCCGACACCACCAACGGCACCACCGGAAGCCCAACCACCGAGTCAAGCTCCGCCACCACGGGCTCCTCGACCTGCTCCAAGATCACGTGCGCGTTCGTCCCACTCACACCGAACGACGACACCGCGGCCCGACGCACCCGACCCGTCTCCGGCCACCCCCGCGACTCCGTCAGCAACTCCACCGCACCCGCCGACCAGTCCACCTCGCGCGACGGCTCATCAACATGCAGGGTCCGCGGGAGCACGCCCTCCCGCATCGCCATCACCATCTTGATCACACCACCGACACCGGCAGCCGCCTGAGCGTGGCCGATGTTCGACTTCAACGAACCGAGCCACAGCGGCTGTTCGGCATCGCGCCCCTGACCGTAGGTCGCCAGCAGCGCCTGCGCCTCGATCGGATCACCCAGCCGCGTCCCGGTCCCGTGCGCCTCCACCACGTCGATGTGCTGCGCGGGCAGACCTGCGTCGATCAGGGCGTCGCGGATCAGCTGCTGTTGGGCCGGCCCGTTGGGTGCCGTCAGACCGTTCGACGCACCGTCCTGGTTCACCGCCGAACCCCGCACCACCGCAAGCACCTTGTGCCCGTTCGCCACCGCATCCGACAGCCGCTCCACCAGCAGCATGCCGATCCCCTCGGCCCAGCCCGTGCCGTCCGCCGCATCCGCGAACGCCTTGCACCGACCGTCCGCCGAGAGGCCGCGCTGGCGGCTGAACTCGATGAACGTCCTCGGCGTGGACATCACCGTCACGCCACCGGCCAGCGCCAGGTCGCACTCGCCCCGGCGCAGCGCGTTGGCCGCCAGGTGCAGCGCCACCAGCGACGACGAACACGCCGTGTCCACCGTCACCGCCGGCCCCTCCAGGCCGAACACGTACGAGACCCGGCCGGACGCCACGCTGCCCGCGCTGCCGCTGCTCAGATACGCCTCGATGTCCTCGGGCGACGTCTCGAACCGGGACGCATAGTCGTGGTACATGACCCCGGCGAAGACACCCGTCCGGCTGCCCCGCACCGACACCGGGTCGATGCCCGCGCGCTCGAACGCCTCCCAGGAGGTCTCCAGCAGCAGCCGCTGCTGCGGGTCCATCGCCAGCGCCTCACGCGGCGAGATCCCGAAGAACGCGGGGTCGAACTCGGCCGCCTCGTGCAGGAAGCCGCCCTCACGGGCATAGAAGGTGCCCGTGTGCTCGGGGTCAGGGTGGTAGAGCCGGTCAAGGTCCCAGCCGCGGTCGGTGGGGAACTCGGAGACGGCGTCCATGCCGTTCGCGACGAGCTTCCAGAGGTCCTCCGGCGAGCGCACGCCGCCCGGGTAGCGGCAAGCCATCCCGACGATCGCGATCGGCTCGTGCGCCCGCTCCTCCGTCACGCGCAGGCGCTGCTTGACCTCGCGCAGGTCGGTGGTGACCCGCTTGAGGTAGTCCCGGAGCTTCTCCTCGGTCGATTGCATGAAACTCTCCACGCTCGCGGCGGTCAGTAAGGTCGGTGGGCGGGCTGGGTCAGGAGAGCCCGAGCTCCTTGTCGATCAGCTCGAACAAGTCGTCGTCCGTAGCCGTCGCCATTTCGATCACATCGCTGTCATCCGCACTGCTCCGTGCCGCGGACTTCCAGTCGGCGAGGAGGGCTTCGAGGCGCGTGGTGATCTGGGCGCGCTCGGCCTCGCTCGCTTCCAGGGCGGAGAGGTCGCCCCGCAGCTGGTCGAGCTGTCCGAGGACGGGCATCGTGTCGGTGTCCTCGTCCAGCAGCCGTGCCCGCAGGTGGTCGGCGATCTCCCGGGGTGTCGGGAAGTCGAAGACCAGCGTGGCCGGCAGGCGGAGCCCGGTCGCCTTGTTGAGTCGGTTGCGCAGCTCCACGGCCGTCAGGGAGTCGAAGCCCAGCTCCTTGAATGCCTGGTCGGCCGAGACGGAGTCGGTCGGGGCGTAGCCGAGCACGCCTGCGGCGTGGCTCCGGACCTCGTCCAGCACGATGCGCTCGTGCTCGCTCGCAGGGGCTGCAGCCAGTTGCTCCGCCAGCGACCGGACCGCGGCCGCCCCCGGGAGCGCGCCGGGGGCGCGCCGCACGGCTGCCGGCACCAGGTCGCGGAGGACCGCCGGCAGCGCCTCCGGCTCATCGGAGAGCAGCCGCAGCGCGGCGGTGTTCAGCCTCGCCGGGACGACGACGGCCTCGTCCGTGGACAGTGCGGCGTCGAACAGCGCGAGACCGTCCTCGGCGGAGAGCGGGGCCACGCCGATCCGGCCGAGCCGCATCAGGTCGGTCCGGTCCAGGTGGCCGGTCATGCCGCCCGGGTCGTCCCAGAGGCCCCAGGCCATGGAGGAGCCGGCGAGTCCCTGGGCGCGGCGTTGCTGCGCCAGCGCGTCGAGGAACGCGTTCGCGGCGGCGTAGTTGGCCTGGCCCGCCACTCCCACCGTGCCGACCAGGGAGGAGAAGAGGACGAACGCGGCCAGATCGATCCCCTGGGTGAGCTCGTGCAGGTGGACGGCGGCGTCCGCCTTCGGACGGAACACCCGGTCGAGTCGCTCGTGCGTCAGGGCGGAGAGGATGCCGTCGTCCAGCAGCCCGGCGGCGTGCACCACGACGGTGAGCGGGTGCTCCGGGGGAAGCCCGGCGAGCAGCTCCGCCACTGCGGCCCGGTCTGCGGCGTCACAGGCGACCACGACTGCCTCGGCTCCCGACTCGGCCAGTTCGTCGACCAGTTCGGCTGCTCCCGGGGCGTCCGGGCCGCGCCGGCTGGTCAGCACGAGGTGGCGGGCGCCGTACGCGGACACCAGGTGGCGTGCCACGAGCGCGCCGAGCGTGCCGGTGCCGCCGGTGACCAGCACGGTGCCGTTCCGGTCGAACGTGAAGGGCTGGCTCTCCACCGGGAGTTCGAGCCGGGCCAGCCGGGGAGCGTGCGCTCCGCCCTGTCGCAGGGCGAGTTGGGGCTCGTCCGTAAGCAGCGCGGCGGCAAGGGTGTCGAGTGAGGGCGCGCTGTCGTCCAGGTCCAGCAGCACGAACTGTCCCGGGTTCTCGCTCTGTCCGGAGCGGATCAGCCCCCACACTGCGGCCCAGGTCGGGTCCGGCTCGGTATCGCCGGGCGCGACCGCGACCGCCCCGTGGGTGACCAGCACCAGCTTGGCGTCGGCCAGGCGCTCGTCGGCCAGCCAGGACTGTACGAGGTCGAGGGCGCGCTGCTCGGCGTCGAGGGCGGCCGCCGCCTGGGTGGCTCCGCTGGCCTCCGTGTACAGCGCGAGCACGATGCCGGGCACGGGTGCGCCACCGTCGAGGCCGGCGCACAGGTCGGCGAGGTCCGGGTGGCGGGAGACCTGCCGGCCGGCCCGCCCCAGAGCGGTCGCGACACCGAGGTCGTCCGCCCCCAGCACCGCCCAAGGACCCGATGCGTCCAACTCCTCGGCCCGGTCCGGTGCGACGCTCACCGTCGGCCAGTCCAGCCGGAAGAGCGCGTCCTGACCGCTGCTCCGGGCACCCGCGAGCCGACTGGCCGCAACCGGCCGGATCGCGAGCGATTCGACGCCGGCCACCGGCCTGCCGCTGCCGTCGCTCACTAGGACCGACACGTCCTCGGAGCCGTTCAGTCGCAGGCTGACCCGGAGAACCGACGCGCCGACGGCCCGCAGCCGGACCCCGTTCCACGAGAACGGCAGTCGGACGGAGGACTGGTCCGCGATCAGGACCTCCGGCCCCAGGGCGTGCAGGGCGGCGTCCAGAAGGGCCGGGTGCAGACCGTAGGCCGCCGCGTCGCTCCGCACCGCCTCGGGAAGCTCCACCTCGGCGAAGATCTCCTCGCCGCGGCGCCACACGGTGCGCAAGCCGCGGAACGACGGACCGTACTCCAGGCCGTGAAGTCCCAGCCGGTGGTAGAGCTCGTCGACATCGACCGGTGCAACGCCGGCCGGCGGCCATTCCGGCAGTTCCTCGGCGAGTGCCCCGTCAGCTTCGGGAGCCAGCAGGCCGCTCGCGTGGGCAGTCCACCGCTCTGCGTCGCTCCCGGTCCCCTCGGGTCGCGAGAAGATGCGGACCGCTCGCCTGCCCGTGTCGTCCGGCTCACTGACCGACAGTTGCAGCTGCGTCCCGCCGTCCTCCGCGAGGACGAGCGGCGCTGCGAGGGTGAGCTCCTCAAGATCCGGACAGCCGACCTGGCGTCCGGCATGCATGGCGAGCTCCACTAGCGCTGTGCCCGGGACGATGCCGGCGCCGAACACGGTGTGGTCCGCGAGCCAGGGGTGGGACGACAGCGACAACCGTCCGGTGAACAGCGCTCCTTCGCTGCCGGCCAGCTCCACCGTAGCCCCGACCAGCGGATGGTCACCCGAGCTGAGACCGAGGTCGACCGCGTCGCTCGGCGCACTGGGTGCGTCAAGCCAGTAGCGCTGGCGTTGGAACGCGTAGGTGGGCAGGTCGACGCGGTGCGCGCCGGTGCCCTCGAACAGGGTGGGCCAGGCGACCGGGGCGCCGTACACGAACGCCTGCGCCAAGGACGCGGTCAGGCGCGGCCAACCGCCCTCACCACGACGCAGGGTGCCGATCGCCGCAGCGGCGATGTCCTGCTCGCCGATGACCTCCTCAATCGCCGGAACCAGGACCGGGTGCGAGCTCACCTCGATGAACAGGCCATGCCCGTCCGCCAGAAGGCCTTCGACGCCGTGACGGAACTCCACCGTCTGACGAAGGTTGGCGTACCAGTACGCGGCGTCGAGCTCCCTGGTGTCCAGGAAGCCACCGGTCACGGTCGACCAGAACGGCACCCGACCCTCAACCGGCACGATCGGCGCCAGATCGCGGGCCAGACGCTCGCGCAGGCCCTCCACCATCTGCGAATGCGAGGCATAGTCCACCGGAATCCGCCGCACCCGCACCCCACGACCCTCACACCACGCCATGAACTCGCCCAACGGCACGGCCGGGCCCGAAACCACCGTCGACGCAACCCCGTTCACCGCCGCAACCGACACCCCCTCCCCACCCCACCGCTCCAGCAGCCCGCGCACCTCACCAGCACCCGCGCCCACCGACACCATGCCACCCGAACCCGCCAACTCCTCCGCAATGGCCTTCGACCGCAACACCACCACCCGCGCGCCATCCACCAACGACAACCCACCCGCAACCACCGCCGCAGCGATCTCACCCTGCGAATGCCCCACCACAGCCGCCGGCTCAACCCCCAACGACCGCCACACCTCAGCCAGCGACACCATCACCGCCCACAACACCGGCTGCACCACATCAACCCGCCCCAACCACCCCTCATCACCCGAGCACACCACCTCACCCAACGACCAATCCACCAAGCCACTCAGCACCCGCTCACACTCACCCATCCGCGCCGCAAACACCTCCGACGACCCCAGCAACTCCCCCGCCATCCCCAGCCACTGCGACCCCTGACCCGGGAACACGAACACCACACCACCATCAACCACCAACCCCGACACCACACCCGAAGACACCCCACCCGACACCAACTCACGGAGCCCAGCCAGCACTTCACCGCGATCCGACCCCGTCACCACCGCCCGAGACCCGAACACCGACCGCGACGTCAGCACCGAGAACGCCGCATCCAGCACGCTCAACCCCGGATCGGCCTCCAACCGCTCCAACAGCGCCGCCGCCTGACCCCGCACCGCCACCTCGGACTTGCCCGACACCACCAACGGCACCACCGGAAGCCCAACCACCGAGTCAAGCTCCGCCACCACGGGCTCCTCGACCTGCTCCAGAATCACGTGCGCATTCGTCCCACTCACACCGAACGACGACACCGCAGCCCGACGCACCCGCCCACGGTCAGGCCAGATCTGACCCTCCCTCAGAAGCTGTACCGTGCCGGCCGACCAGTCGACCTCAGCAGACGGCTCATCGACATGCAGGGTCTGCGGGAGCACGCCCTCCCGCAGCGCCATCACCATCTTGATCACACCACCGGCGCCCGCAGC
Source organism: Kitasatospora sp. GP30 (assembly GCF_029892145.1). Taxonomy (NCBI): domain Bacteria; kingdom Bacillati; phylum Actinomycetota; class Actinomycetes; order Kitasatosporales; family Streptomycetaceae; genus Kitasatospora; species Kitasatospora sp. GP30. Next base: position 29,330 of record NZ_JARZAH010000053.1, on the reverse strand, counting down.
CGCCTGCGTGTGACCGATATTCGACTTCAACGACCCGAGCCACAAAGGCTCTTCGGCGTCACGATCCCGGCCGTAAGTCGCCAGCAGCGCCTGCGCCTCGATCGGATCACCCAACCGCGTCCCGGTGCCATGCGCCTCCACCACGTCCACATCACCGGTCGTCAGGCGCGCATTCGCCAGCGCCTGCCGGATCACCCGCTGCTGCGACGGACCGTTCGGCGCCGTCAGACCATTCGACGCACCGTCCTGGTTCACCGCCGAACCCCGCACCACCGCAAGCACCTTGTGCCCGTTCGCCACCGCATCCGACAACCGCTCCACCAGCAGCATGCCGACACCCTCGGCCCAGCCCGTGCCGTCCGCGGCGTTGGAGAAGGCCTTGCACCGACCATCCGCCGCCAACGCACGCTGCCGCGAGAACTCGACAAAGGTCGCCGGCGTCGACATCACCGTCACACCACCGGCCAACGCCAGATCACACTCACCCGAACGCAACGCCTGCGCCGCCAGATGCAGCGCAACCAACGACGACGAACACGCCGTGTCCACCGTCACCGCCGGCCCCTCCAGGCCGAACACGTACGACACCCGGCCGGACGCCACGCTGCCCGCGCTGCCGTTGCCGAGGTAACCCTCGAAACCGTCCGGGATATTCGCCAGCCGCGTCGCGTAGTCGTGGTACATGACTCCGGCGAACACACCGGTGCGGCTGCCCCGCAGCGACTCCGGGTCCAGGCCGGCCCGCTCGAACGCCTCCCAGGACGCCTCCAGCAGCAGCCGCTGCTGCGGGTCCATCGCCAGCGCCTCACGCGGCGAGATCCCGAAGAACGCCGGGTCGAACTCGGCCGCCTCATGCAGGAACCCACCCTCACGGGCATACGACGTCCCACGCGCATCCGGATCCGGGTCATACAACGCCGCCAGATCCCAGCCACGATCCACCGGGAACCCCGAAACCGCATCCACACCGTCCGCGACCAGCCGCCACAACTCCTCCGGCGACCGCACCCCACCCGGATACCGGCAACTCATCCCCACGATCGCAATCGGCTCATCCGACGCACCCACGGCAGCCACCACAGCCGAACCACCGGCAGCAGCCTGCTCCACCCCGGAGAGCTCGGCGTCATCCGAGACCTCGCCGCACAGGTGGGCGGCCAGCTCGCCGGGCGTCGGGTAGTCGAACAGCAGGGTGGTCGGCAGGCGCAGGCCGGTGGCGGTGTTGAGCCGGTTCCTCAGCTCGACGGCCGAGAGCGAGTCGAAGCCCAGTTCCTTGAACGCCCGGCCTTCGGTGACAGCGTTCTTCGACGCGTAGCCGAGAACCGCGGCCGCCTCCGTCCGGACCAGGTCGAGGACGAGGCGCTCGCGCTCGGCCGGGGCGACACCGCGCAGGCGGTCGGCCAGCGTGCCCGCCGCACGCCTCCTGGCGTCGAGCGTCCGCCGCGCCGGTGCCGGCGCCAGGGCGCTGAGCAGGACGGGGACCGGTGCGCCGTCCGCGCGTTCGCGCAGCGCCGTGAGGTCGAGCCGGGCGGGCACCACTGCGGCCTGGGGGCCGGCGAGCGCCGCGTCGAACAGCGCCAGGCCCTCGGCGGCCCCCAGCGGCAGCAGGCCCGAGCGGGCGAGTCGGTCGACGCCTGCCTGGTCGAGGCTGCCCGACATGCCGCCGCGCTGGTCCCACAGCCCCCAGGCCAGCGAGGTCGCGGGGACGCCCTGGTCGCGCAGCCGCTGGGCGAAGGCGTCCAGGAAGGCGTTCGCCGCAGCGTAGTTGCCCTGCCCCGCGTTCCCGAGGACACCGGCGATGGACGAGAAGAACACCACGGCCCGCAGGTCCAGGTCGGCGGTCAGCTCGTGCAGGTGCCAGGCCGCGTCGACCTTCGGGCGGAGCACGGCGTCGGTCCGCTCGGGTGTGAGGGACTCGATGACGCCGTCGTCGAGGACACCGGCGGCGTGCACGATGCCCACCAGCGGCCGGTCGGCGGGGATGGCCGCGATGACCGCGGCCAACTCGTCCCGATCGGCCGCGTCGCAGGCCGCCACCTGAGCGGTCGCGCCGAGGGCGGCCAACTCGTCGACCAGCTCGGTCGCCCCTGGCGCGGCCGCCCCGCGGCGGCTGAGCAGCAGCAGGTGGCGCACGCCGTGCACGGTCACCAGGTGACGGGCCAGCAGCGCCCCTAGGGTGCCGGTCGCGCCGGTCAGCAGGACGGTGCCCGTGGCGCCGACGACCACCGGGGTGTCGTCCCCGGACGGCACCCGGCCGAGCCGGGGGATGAGCAACTCGCCGGATCGGAAGGCCAGTTGCGGCTCACCGGAGGCCAGTGCAGCCGGCACCGCGGCCACGGAGGAGTCCGACTCGTCCAGGTCGATCAGGACGATCCGGTTCGGGTGCTCGGTCTGAGCAGCCCGCACGAGACCCCAGGCGGCAGCCTGGGGCAACTGCGGCGGCTCTCCACCGGTGGACACGGCGTTCCTGGTCACGACGGCGATCGTGGCAGCGCCGAACCGCTCGTCGGCCAGCGCGGACTGCAGGTCGGCCAGCAGGTGCCGGACCGAGGCGCGCACCGCCTCCGGTCCCTCACCGCCCTCCAGACACGGTTCGGGGGCGAGCAGCAGGACGTCGGGCGCCGGACGGCCGGCATCGACCGCACGGGCCAGGGTGGCGAGGTCGGGGAAGCACTCGTCGCCGTCCGTCAACGGGCCACCGACCACGGCACGGGTCGCCTCCGACGGTGCGGGCGTCGGCGCGCCCGACCAGGTGACCTGGAAGAGCGACTCGTGGAACGAGGTCCGAGCGGCCCGCAGGCGCTCCGCGCTGACCGGGCGCAGAGCAAGGGCGTCGATCGACGCGACCGGCTGCCCGAACTCGTCGGTGACGTCCAGGGCGACCGTTCCACTGCCGACAGGCGTGAACCGGACCCGCAGGCTGGACGCGGCATCGGCGTGGAGGCGGACACCGCTCCAGGAGAACGGCAGGGTGCCGTTCGACGGCAGGTCGGGTGCGCCGAACGCCACCGCGTGCAGAGCGGCGTCCAGCAGCGCGGGGTGGAGAGCAAACGAGGTGCCGTGCTGATCCGGCGGCAGTGCGACCTCTGCGTAGGTGCGGTCACCGTGACGCCACACGGTGCGCAGCCCCTGGAAGGCCGGACCATAGGTGAAGCCGAGCTCCGAGAGGTGGTCGTACAACCCGTCGATCGCGACTTCGGTCGCACCCTCCGGGGGCCAGACTGTGCTGCTCTCGGACGGCTCGGACTGCTGTGGGACCAGGGTGCCTGCGGCGTTGAGCGTCCACGGGACCTCGTCCGGGCCGTGCTCGGGCCGGGAGTGGAGCTCGACGGTACGTCGGCCGCCCTGATCCGGCTTTCCGACGGAGAGCTGGAGCAGGATGCCGCCGACTGCGGGCAGCACCAGCGGAGCCTGGATGGTGAGTTCCTCGACCAGCCCGCAGCCGACCTCCGCGCCGGCCCGGAGCGCCAGTTCCAGCAACGCGGTGCCGGGAACGATGGCGTCGCCCAGCACGGCGTGATCGGCGAGCCAGGGGTGGGTGGCCAGCGAGAGGCGGCCGGTCATCAGGACCTCGCCGGACCCGGCGAGCGTCACGGCAGCCCTCAGGAGCGGGTGGTCCGGGGCCTCCAGGCCTGCTGCGCCCACCTCGCCGGCAGCTCCGGGCGCGTGCAGCCAGTAACGGCGGCGCTGGAAGGCGTACGTCGGCAGGTCGACGCGACGGGCGCCGGTGCCCTCGAACAGTCGCTCCCACGCGACCGGGGTGCCGGCGGCGTGCAGGCGCGCCAGCGCCTCCACCACGCCGCGCACCTGGTCACGCCCCGAACGCATCGTCGGCACCACGGCGCGGGCCGGGCCGTCCTGCGGCAGGCACTCCGCGACCATGCCGGACAGCACCGCATCCGGGCCCACCTCGACGAAGCTGCCAACACCCAGCTCCAGCATGGCGGCAACGCCATCGGCGAAACGCACCGCGTCACGGACCTGACGCACCCAGTACTGCGGCTGCGTCCACAACTCCGACTCCACCCGGCCGGTCACCGTGGAGACCAGCGGCAGCACCGGCTCCCGCAACTCCAACCCGGCCACGACGCCCGCGAACTCCTGCAGCATCGGATCCATCAGACCCGAATGGAACGCATGACTGACCGTCAGACGCCGCGTACGGCAGCCCTGCTCAGCCAGACGCTCGGCGGCCACCAGCACCGGTTCCTCATGACCGGACAGCACCACCGACGACGGACCGTTCACCGCCGCCAACCAGACGCCCTCCACGCCATCGATCGCAGCCCTGACGGTCTCCTCGGACCCGCCGACCGCGACCATCGCGCCACCCGTCGGCAACGCCTGCATCAACCGGCCACGCGCCACCACCAGCGCACACGCATCCTCCAGCGACAACACCCCCGCCACATACGCCGCCGCGATCTCACCCACCGAATGCCCCGCCAACACCCCGACCGTCACACCCCACGACTCCAACAACCGGTACAGCGCCACCTCCAACGCGAAAATCGCCGGCTGCGCAAACCCCGTCTGATGGATCAAGTCATCCGACGGCAGCTCCACCCCCAGTTGCGCGCACACCTCCTCAAAGGCTCGCGCGAACACCGGGAACACCTCACCCAACTCCCGTCCCATACCAGCCCACTGCGACCCCTGACCCGAGAACACCACCCCCAAGCGCCCAGACACCGCGCCCGACACCCCGACCGCACCCGACGCCAACCCACCCAGAGCGGTGAGCAGTTCACCACGATCCGCCGCCACCACCGCCGCCCGATGCTCGAACACCGAACGCGACGTCGCCAGCGAGAACGCCGCATCCAGCAGCCCCAGCCCCGGCTCGGCCTCCAACCACTCCAACAGCGCCGCCGCCTGCCCCCGCACCGCCTCCACAGACTTGCCCGACACCACCAACGGCACCACCGGAAGCCCAACCAGAGGCTCCGCGACAACCGCCTCCGCAGGCTCAGGCTCCACCGCCTGCTCCAGGATCACGTGCGCGTTCGTCCCGCTGATCCCGAACGACGACACCGCAAACCGACGCACCCGCCCCGTCTCCGGCCACGCCCGCGACTGCGTCAGCAACTCCACCGCACCCGCCGACCAGTCGACATGCGGCGACGGCGCGTCCACGTGCAGCGTCCGCGGGAGCACACCCTCCCGCATCGCCATCACCATCTTGATCACACCCGCCACACCGGCGGCAGCCTGGGCGTGGCCGATATTCGACTTCAACGAGCCCAGCAGCAACGGCTGTTCAGCAGCGCGCCCCTGGCCGTAGGTGTCCATCAGGGCCTGCGCCTCGATCGGGTCACCCAACCGCGTCCCCGTGCCGTGCGCCTCCACCGCATCCACATCACCCACCGCCAGGCTCGCGTTGGCCAGCGCCTGCCGGATCACCCGCTGCTGCGACGGACCGTTCGGCGCGGTCAGACCATTCGACGCACCGTCCTGGTTCACCGCCGAACCCCGCACCACCGCAAGCACCTTGTGACCCAAGCGACGGGCATCCGACAGCCGCTCCACCAGCAGCACGCCGACGCCCTCGGCCCAGCCCGTGCCGTCCGCCGCATCCGCGAACGCCTTGCACCGACCGTCCGCCGCGAGCCCGCCCTGCCGCGAGAACTCGGCGAACATGCCGGGGTTGGCCATGACGGTCGCTCCGCCGGCGAGCGCCAGCTCGCACTCGCCCGACCGCAGCGCCTGGACCGCCAGGTGCAGCGCCACCAGCGACGACGAACACGCCGTGTCCACCGTCACCGCCGGCCCCTCCAGGCCCAGGCTGTACGCGATCCGGCCGGAGAGAATGCTCGCAGTGGTTCCGGTCAGCACATGACCGGCGACGACTCCGGTCGACTGGTGCAGCCGGGGCCCGTACTCCTGCGCCATGGCGCCCACGAACACACCGGTCCGGCTGCCGTACAGGGTGTCCGGGTCGATGCCGGCCCGCTCCAGCACCTCCCAGGAGGTCTCCAGCAGCAGCCGCTGCTGCGGGTCCATCGCCAGCGCCTCACGCGGCGAGATCCCGAAGAACTCGGCGTCGAACTCGGCCGCGTCCAGCAGGAATCCGCCCCGGGGAGCGTAGTCGGCCTCCGGGCCGTTCTGTTCCCAGGCCCGGTCGGTGGGGAAGTCGGTGATGGCGTCCACGCCGTTCGCCACCAACTGCCAGAGGTCCTCGGGCGAATGGACCCCGCCGGGGAAACGGCAGGCCATGCCCACGATGGCGATCCGCTCGTCGTCGAGCGCGTCAGGCGCTGCGGGGGCGGTTTCGGGGGCCGTGCGGCGAGCCTTGACCGGCGTGCCGTCGCCACCGCCGTCGGCTGCGGCGGCGGCCAGCAAACGCAGCAGGTGGCGGGTGAGGGCCGTGGGCGTCGGGTGGTCGAAGAGCAGGCCGGCCGGCAGCCGGAGGGCGGTGAGTGCCATGAGCCGGGACCTGAGGTCCATCGCGCCCAGGGAGTCCAGACCCAGCTCCTTGAAGGTGGTCCGGGCGCTCTGCTGGTCGGGAACGTCCGTACCGCGGATGGTCGCGATCTGCGAGAGGATCGCGGCGCGCAGCAGCTCCTCGCGTTCCGCCTCGGGTGCCTCGGCGAGCTGCCGTACGAGCGCGGGCACGGTGGCCGGCTCGTCGGTGTCGACGGTGCCGGTGGTGGACTCGCCGAGCCAGTACCGCTTCCGCTGGAACGGGTAGGTCGGCAGCGAGGTCCGCCGGGCACCGGTGCAGGCGAAGACAGTGTGCCAGTCGACGGCGGTGCCGTGGGCGTGTGCTTCGGCGAGTGCGGTGAGGAAGCGGTCGTGGCCGCCTTCGTCGCGCCGCAGCGTGCCCAGCACCCGGACGTCGGCACCGACGGCCTCGGCGCTCTCCTGCACTCCCATGGTCAGGACGGGGTGCGGGCTGACCTCGATCAGGATGTGGTGGCCGTCGTCGAACGCGGCCTGGAGCGCGCCCTGGAAGCGGACGGCGTGCCGGAGCCCCTGGTACCAGTAGCCGGCGTCCAGCCCGGCGGTGTCCATGAGCCGGCCGGTGAGGGTGGAGTAGAACGGGATGTCCGTAGTGCGGGCGGTGATCGGCGCGAGCAGTTCCGCCAGCCGGTGCTCGATCGCCTCGACCTGGGGAGAGTGGGAGGCGTAGTCGACGGCGATGCGTTTGGCGCGGACGTCGTCGGCCTGGCAGTCGGCGAGTAGCTGGTCGAGGGCGTCCGGTTCGCCGGCGACGACCGTCGAGCGGGGGCCGTTGACGGCTGCGATGGACACCCGCCCCCCGAAGCGGCGGAGCCGTTCGGCGACGTCGTCCGCCGGGAGCGGCACGGCCGTCATGCCGCCCTGCCCGGAGAGCGCGATCAGGGCCTGGCTGCGCAGGGCGACCACGCGGGCCGCGTCGTCGAGGGAGAGCGCACCGGCGACGCAGGCCGCGGCGATCTCGCCCTGGGAGTGGCCGATCACTGCGGAGGGCCGCACACCGTGGGAGCGCCACAGTGTCGCCAGCGACACCATCACGGCGAACAGGACCGGCTGCACCACGTCGACCCGGTCGAGCGGCGGGGCGTCCGGTTCGTTGCGCAGGACGCCGGTCAGGGACCAGTCGACGTAGGGTGCCAGCGCTTCGGCGCAGTCGTCGATCTGCTGCCGGAACACGGGTGCGGTGTCGAGGAGTTCGGCGGCCATGCCGACCCACTGGCTGCCCTGTCCGGGGAAGACGAAGACCGGCCCGTCGGTGCCTGCCGCGGCCGTGCCCGTGACCAGGCCGGTGAAGGTGGCTCCGGCGGCCAGTGCGGTGAGTGCGCTGCGGAACTGCTCGGTCGAGGAGCCGAGCAGGACGGCGCGTTGCTCGAGGTGCGTCCGGGCGGTCGCCAGGGTCAGGGCGACGTCGGCCGGCCGGAGGTCCGGCTGTTCGGCCAGGAGGTCCGCCAGGCGTCGGGCCTGGGCGCGCAGGGCCGGCTCGCCGCGGCCGGAGAGGACCCAGGGCAGGAGTGCCGCCGGTCCGGGATCCTCGACCGCCAGGTCTGCTGCCGTGGATGCCGTGGCTGCCACTGCGGAGAGCACCAGGTGGCAGTTGGTTCCGCCGATGCCGAAGGAGCTGACCCCGGCGACCGGCGGTGTCCCGGTGCGCGGCAGCGGGTTGAGCTCCGTGTTGACGCGCAGGCCCAAACGGTCCAACGGGATCTGCGGGTTGGGCGACTCGTGGTTCAGGCTCGGCGGCAGCTCCCGGTGGTGGAGCGCCAGCACCACCTTGATCAGGCCGGCGATGCCGGCCGCTCCTTCGAGGTGCCCGATGTTGGTCTTGACCGAGCCGACCGGCAGCGGTGCCGCGGCTGGGCGGGCGGCGCCGAGGACGGTGCCGAGCGCCGCGGCCTCGATCGGATCGCCGGTGGGGGTGCCGGTGCCGTGCAGTTCGACGTATCCGACCTCGGCCGGTTCGACCCCGGCGTGGGCGTACGCGAGCTGCAGGACCGCTTCCTGGGCGCTCCTGTTCGGCGTGGTCAGGCTGTCTCCGCCGCCGTCGTTGTTGACCGCGCCACCGCGGATCACCGCGTAGACCGTGTCGCCGTCGGCCAGGGCGCGGGAGAGCGGCTTGAGGAGGACCAGGCCCGCTCCCTCTCCTCGGGCGTATCCGTTGGCCCGGGCGTCGAAGGTGTAGCAGCGGCCGTCGGGGGACAGCGCGCCGGTGCGGGCGATGGTCCCGGTCGTGTCGGGGAGGAGGTTGAGGTTCACGCCGCCGGCGAGCGCGACTTCGGAGTCGCCCCGCCAGAGGCTCTCACAGGCCAGGTGGACGGCGACCAGGGCGGAGGACTGGCCGGTGTCCACCGCGATGCTCGGCCCGTGCAGGCCGAACCAGTAGGAGATGCGGTTGGCGATGATGCTGCGCTGCAGGCCCGTCAGGGTGTAGGCGCCCGGCTCCTGCCGGCGGCGGGTCAGGGTCGCGTAGTCATCGGCGATGGCGCCGAGGAAGACGCCGGTCCGGGTGTCCTTGAGCCGGGCTGCCGGGGTGCCGGCGTGCTCCAGGGCTTCCCACGCCAGCTCCAGCATCAGCCGCTGCTGCGGGTCCATGGCAGCGGCTTCGGCGGCGGGGATGCCGAAGAACGCGGCGTCGAATCGGTCGACCTCGCGCAGGTAGCCGGCGCGGCGGGGTCCATCGTCCTCACCCTCGGCCGACCGGCGGTCCTCGGGGGCTTCGGTGACGGCGTCCTTGCCCGCTCTGAGCAGCCGCCAGAACTCCTCCGGCGTATCGGCTCCGGGGAACCGGCAGGCGATCCCGACCACGGCGACGGGTTCGCCCTGCACGAGCTCGCGAGTGTCCACGGAATTCGTCGGGTTGTTCGACAGCACGGTACCGGCCACCAGATCTCCATAACTCAGGGAAGAACGCGCCTCCCTCGGACACCGACCAGCGGCAGCGAGGGGTACGCACCCGGAATCGAACCCCGGAAGAACACGGCCGGAATCAATCCCACGGATCATTTCGGAACGGGTACGGACAGCCTGGAGCACCATAGGTCCAGCTGTTTACCGCAATGGCACGGACATGCTTCACAGGCGCCCGGAGGTACTCCTTGGGCGATCACCCGTGAACCATTTCGGGAATGTCATGAAGCGGGCACGGAAATGAAGCCGCCCGCGCGGGTCGGCAGCACCCCGGCGAAGTCGACCGGGAAATCAGGAGGGCGTACGCAAGCCGTCCAGGTGGTCGGCGAGGACGTTCAGCACGTCACCAGGCCGATCGGACAGATAGAAGTGCCCACCGGGGAACACCTTGAGCTGGAAGTCCCCCGATGTGTGGTCCTGCCAGGCGCGCGCGTCGTCGATCGAGGTCCGGGGGTCGTCATCGCCCGTCAGAGCGGTGACAGGGGAGACCAGGGCCGCGCCGGGCTCGGTGCGGTACGTTTCGGCGGCGCGGTAGTCCGCCCGCAGGGCGGGAAGGACCATGCGCAGGATTTCCTCATCCGCGAACACCGCCGGATCGGTACCGCTCAGCGTCTTCATCTCGGCCACGATGCCGTCGTCGTCGCGCAGGTGGACCTGCTCGTCGTCACGGGGACGCGAGGGTGCCCGCCTACCGGAGACGAAGACGCGGGCCAGGCTCTGCCCGTCGCGTTCCAAGCGCCTCGCGACCTCGAAGGCGACCGAGGCGCCCATGCTGTGGCCGAAGAAGGTCAGTGGCAGATCGGTCTGCTCGCGCAGGACCTCGTGAAGACGGTCGGCCAGCTCGTGGATGTCGTCCAGGCACGGCTCGAGGCGCCGGTCCTGGCGGCCGGGATACTGCACCGCCACCACGTCCGTGCGGCCGGCGAGCCGCGCCGACACCGGGTGGAAGAAGGCAGCCGACCCGCCCGCGTGCGGGAAGCAGACCAACCGCGAAACGGCCTGCGGTGAAGGATGGAAACGACGGCACCATAATCCGGCGTCGACGCGGACAGTACCCACGATGTTCGACTTCTTTCCGAGAGGCCGACGGGCCGCCGTGGACCCGCCGGGAATCGTTGAAGCGACCGGGGAGTTTACGAGTGCGCAACCTGTCCGAGGCTTGGGCACCCCGGTTCCACACCGACCACTGCGCTCCCCCGGCATTTCACCGGATCCCCGCGGCACTAGGGCAGCGGAACTCAGCACCGGCTAGCAGAAGGGTGCAGGAGGCATGCGCATCGGTGTCGAAAAATCTACTGGAGCATCACTATGTGCCCAATGAAGTCCTAGAACGTCCCCCGTGGTCGTTTCTAGCTTTCGATCACACACTACCCCGGGGGTAGTTGATCAAGCAAGTCTCGTCTCACATTGCAAACCACCTCCCTGACCTTGGCGGATGCTTTCAAAGCTTGGGTTCTCGATGGGACTTGGCCGTAAACGATGGCTTCTCGCCAACCTGGCGGAGACGTGCAGCCTCGGCCGTAGGCCGCGGCGTCAGATCCGGATGACGTAATTCGCCGACGGACCAATGTTTTCAATGTGTGTACTTCGTGTTGCATGCATGCACGCGACTGTTGCATTCATGCACACGAACGGCCCGAGAGCGGAGAACCGCCCCTTCCACCCCGGAGCACCGGGTTGCGGGTCGAGTGCACACGCCGCTGCACGGGCGCCGCGCCCTCCGCAGTCGCTCAGTCGCCGGCCGGGAGGACGATCGCGGTCAGCACGATGCCGTCGGAAACCAGCCACCTGCCCTCGAACACGGCCGGAACCGTCGGAGCGTGCGCGAGCAGCCGAGCCGTGAAGGTGCCGCCGGTCGCGTCACCGGGTGTTCGGTGGAAGGAGAGCCGGGCCTCACTGAAGTCGAGCATCCGGTGGGCGAGCGGGAACCACGTCTTGTAGACGCTCTCCTTGGCGCTGAACAGCAGCCGATCCCAAGGGACTTGGGCGTCCGCCGCGTGCGCGGCCGCCAACTCGCTCTGCTCTGCGGGCAGTGCGACGGCCTCCAGCACGCCGTCGGGCAACGGCTCGGCCGGTTCGGCGTCGATCCCCAGCGAGCGGACGTGCGTGGTCCGTGCCAGCGCCGCGGCGCGGTATCCGAGACAGTGGGTCATGCTGCCGACCACCCCGGCCGGCCACTGCGGTTCGCCACGCGGGCCGGGCAGAACCGGCGCCGGGGCCAGGCCGAGTGCGGCCATGGCCTGGCGCGCACACGCTCGCACGGTGGTGAACTCGCGACGGCGCTTCTCGACCGCCGCCTGTATCACCGCTTCCTCTTGGGGGTACAGCGTGCCCGCCGCCGTCACGTCCTCGCGGCTGTCCACGCCGGAGACGCACTCCGGCAGCAGGTCGCGGATCACGAGGACGCCGCCCCGAGACGGACCACGGACCGATCCCCGTCGACCGGCGCCTGCGGTGCGGGCAGGATCTGCCGGAGCAGCCCGCGCGGGTGACCACGCCGACGCCACTCACGCGGGTAGCCGACCGACACCTCCTCGAACCGCACACCGTCGTGCCAGGTGGTGCGCGGAATGTGAAGGTGCCCGTACACCACGGCCTCGGTGCGGTGGTCGCGGTGCCAACGCTCCGTCAGCTCGGTACCGCACCACTGCGCGAACTCCTGGCGCCACAGCGCGCGGGTCGGCTCGCGCAGCAGCGGCCAGTGGCTGACGAGCACCAAAGGGATGTCCGGATCGTGGGCGGCCAGCCGCCGTTCGGTCTCGGCGACCCTGGCGCGGCACCAGTCGGCGCGGGAGGGGTAAGGCCAATTGTGCAGCAGGAACTCGTCCGTGCACACGATGCCCGCCTCGTCCGCCTGCTGCAGCGACTGTTCCACCGTCAGACCGGGCGCGCGGAAGCTGTAGTCGTACAGCGTGAACACGGGCGCGATCGCCGCCGGCCCACCGGGCCCTCGCCAGACGGGATACGGGTCCTCCGGCGTGACCACTCCCAACTCGCGACACCGGGCCACCAGGTGTGCGTAGCGCTCGGCGCCGCGCAGTTGGACCGGGTCCTCCCGAGGGGTCCACAACTCGTGGTTCCCCGGGGTCCAGATCACCTTGGCGAACCGGCCGGCCAGCAGCCGCAGGGCCCATTCGATGTCGTCGGACAGCTCCGCGACATCGCCCGCGACAATGAGCCAGTCCTCGTCCGATCCCGGCCGCAGCGACTCGATGATCGGCCGGTTGTCGGCCATCCCGACATGCAGGTCACTGGCGGCCAGCAGGCGACCGGGCCCTGACGTCACGACAGTTCTCCTAAAGCGCCCTCGACCGCCAGGACCCGGGTCCACTGGTCAAGCAACTCGGCTCTTCTGGTCACCTTTAAGCCCCCTGCGACGGCGCGGGGCCCGGAACCGTGTGGCCCACCGGCCTCACGGATCGCGAGGTTCCCCTCTAGTTGTCATAGTCGAACTTACTAGATTCAACAGTCGGTTAGAACCCTTGACAAGTACTCGACTCATTCTCTCGTCCCTCTGAAGGGCTGCGGTCGGCTCGACACCGGCCGCAGACGCACGAACCGCCAGGTCCACGGGGCGTCGGTCGGCACCAGCAACGACGACGCTCCACTTCCCCCTTGCAGGTAGCCGCACCGGACGAGGGGTTCCAAGGGCACTGCTGCGGCTCGGGCACCACCGGGCCGAGCACCCATGACTCCGCCTCAACGGCTTTCGTCATCACCGGTGTCGAGTGGGCGGGCCGGACCAGGCCTGATGCCTCGCGGGCCCGAGGACTTGGGGTTCCTCCTGCCCGTCAGCGGGCGGCGACACGGCGCCCTGTCGATGGCCGATACCCTCAACTCGGCGACATATCCGAACACATGGGGGCTGCAGTGATGGACCACGGCATCGAACTGTCCGACGCGATCGAGGTGATCCGCCAGCAGTTGTCGGACGCGGCGGCGCGGGGTGCCGGCCAAGCGATCCAGTTCGAGGTCGGGCCGGTGACGCTCGACTTCACGGTCGAGTTGAAGCGGGACGCGCGGGCGAAGGGCGGGTTCAAGGCGTGGGTGCTGTCCGGCGACCTGGAGGGCGGGCTGACGCAGAACCAGGTCCAGAAGGTGTCGGTGACCCTCACCCCAAGGCTGGCCGGCTCTGACGACAGCGTCCTGGTGGGGAATCCGGACCTCGGCTCGCTCGACCCCTTCGGTGCCGGTCCGGCCGGTGAGGGCGAGGCGTGACGCCGTCCGCCGAGCGGGTGGCCTGGGTGCAGGGCCGGGTCCAGGGAAGCGGGTACCTGCTCACGGCGCGCGTCGTCCTGACGGCCGCGCACGTCGTCGGCGAGGCGGACCGAACCTGTCACGTGGCCGTGCCGGGCAGCCGCGCGGTCGAGTGCCGGGTGGTGTGGCTGGCGAGCCGGGGAACGGACGCCCAGGACACGGCGCTGCTCCTGGCCGGGGAGGATCTCGTCGGTCCTGACACGGCCGCCCGGTTCGCGCCCCTCGACTGGGGCCGTACCGACAGCGTGCGGCCGCTGAGGAACTGTCATGCGACGGGCTTCCCGCTCAGGGGCCGGCGCAGCCGCCGCACGGACAGCGAACAGCTGGCCGGAACCTTCCTGCCCGGCACCTCGCTCGTCGCCGGACGCTACGTCCTCGCGGACGACCACCACGTTCCCGTGACCGTCCCCGCGGCGGCCTCCCCATGGGCCGGCATGTCCGGCGCGGCCCTCTTCCACCAGGACTTCCTCATGGGCGTCGTGGTGGCCGACCACCGGCCGGGCGTCCACGGACACTCGCGGATCGAGGCCGTCCCCGCAGCCGCTCTCCTTCGCGACCCCGGATTCCGGCAGGCGGTCGCGGAGTACCTTCTCGACCTGCCGCCGCAGCCGGTCGACGTGGCGTCCGACGCGGTGCATGACCGCCGCTTCGAGCGCGCGTACGCCGCGGCCATCGGTGTCGACTACGGTCGGATCCGGATCTTCGGTCTGCGGCAGTCCACCGGTCAAGCTCGCGGTGGCTGGGCACTCGACACGGCGTACCTCAGCCTGGAAGCCCGCCCCGCGACCCAGGCGGCCGCCTTCGGTCCGCCGGGAGCCCGGGCCTTCGGCGGGCTCACCGCCGGACCGCAGCGTGTCGAACGCGTGCTCAGCGGCCGCAGCAGGGTGCTGCTGCGCGGACAGGCCGGATCGGGCAAGACCACGCTGGTGCAGTGGCTCGCCGTCCGGGCGATGGTCGGCGGACTGGGCGAGGAACTCGCCGAGCTGAACCACCGGGTACCCCTGGTCCTCCAACTGCGCAAGCTGTTCCGGCGGGGGAACCTGCAGCCCCGCCCGGAGGAGTTCCTGGAGCTCGACGGCCGCATGTGCGCCGAGCAGCAACCCAGGGGCTGGGCCCACCGGCTGCTCGGGAGCGGACGGGCACTGCTACTCATCGACGGGCTCGACGAGGTGCCCGCCGCGCAGCGCGAGGAGGTCCTCGAATGGCTCGACAACCTGCTCCGCCACTACCCCCGGGTGTGGACCCTGGCCACGGTGCGCCCATCGGCGGTTCCGCCGGGCTGGCTGGACCATCTCGGCTTCGAGGAACTGTCGCTCTGCGGCTTGGGAGAGGAGGACCGGGAGCGGTTCATCGAGCGCTGGCACCGGGCGTCCCTCCAGGAAGCGCTCTCGCCCGACGACCCACCCGCCAAAGTCGCGCGGCAGACGGCGCTGGTCGAACGGGACAGGGACGACCTGACGCGGGCGCTGGCGGGCTCGTCCGACCTCTCCCAGCTCACCGACAACCCCCTGCTGTGCGCGATGATCTGTGCGCTGAACCGGGAGTCGCACGGAGTCCTGCCCAGCCACCGCATGGAGATCTACCGCGACGCCCTGACGATGATGCTGGCCAGACGGGACCAGAGCCGCCGGATCCCCAGCCCGGAGCGGCTGCAGCTGACCGAGGCCGAACAGCTCGCGATGCTGCGGCGGATCGCCCACTGGTTGGTGCGCAACAACCAGGTCGAGGGCGGGCACCAGGACGCCGTCTCCCAGCTGGAGCGCGCGCTGCGCGACCTGCCCAACGCCGCGCGACAGGGTGACGCCGAGGCCGCCTACCTCCATCTGCTCAACCGGAGCGGCCTGATCACCGAAACCAGCGTCCAGACCTTCCAGTTCATCCACCGGACGTTCCAGGACTACTTGGCCGCGATGGAGCTCCAGGAGGAGCGCGACTTCGGCTTGCTGGTGGGCCACGCGGCCGACGAACGCTGGGGCGACGTCATCCGGATGACCATGGGGCACTGCGGCCGCCGCGACCGGGCCGAGCTCTTCGAGCGGATCCTCGCCGAGGTCGAGCGGACGTCCGGCGAACGGAGGTCGGACGTCGTCCTGCTCGCGGCCGGCTGCCTCCCGTACGCGCCCGAACTCGACCGGAGTGTGCGGGAGTCGGTGCTGGAGTGCTGCCGGGAGCAGCTGACGGACCTGCTCGCCGACCCTACGCGATGGCGTCAACTCGCGGGTGCGGGCGAGGATCTCGTCCCGCTGCTCCGCGAACTGGCGCTGCGGGGCGGGCAGGAGCTGGACCTTGACGTGGCGTGGCGGATGACCTTCCTGCTGGGCTCGATCGGCGGGGGTGCGGCGCTGGATCTCCTGGCGGAACTGGCCGACGGCGGTGTGGGCATACTGACGGCGGGGGCGCTCTGCCAGTGGCGCCACTTCGACGAACGGCAGTTCGCCTCCCGGGTACTGGCGCGGGCCGACCTCTCCTGCGGGACAATTGTCATCACGTCCCGGTCGCAGTTGCACGAGCTGAGGGCCCTGCAGCCGCCTTGGGGCCTGGATCTGCTGGGAGTCAAGGGCTTCGACGGCCCTGAGTGGGCGTTCCTGGGAGAGAGTGTCGAGAGCCTCGGGCTCTCCAATCTCGACGGCCTGCGGGACCTTTCCTTCCTCCGCGGGTGGACCCGGCTGCGGAAGCTGCGATTGTCGAGCTGCCCGAGCCTCGTGGACCTCGAACCGCTGCGTGGCCTGCCGCTGACCGACCTGACGATCGTGGACCGGCCTGACCGGCGCCCGCGCGGCCGCTCACTCGACATCCTGACCCAGCTGCCACAGTTGACCGAACTCCTGCTCAGCGGCTACGAGTTCACCGACTGGACGCCGCCGTCGGCCATTCCCACCGTCACGGACGTCCACCTGTCCTACGTGGCCGACGGCCAGCCGCTGGGGCGTCTACTGGAGGTCTTCCCCGCCATGGAGAGCCTCCGGATGTATCCGGACCCGACCGGCTGCTCCGTGATCGACCTCCGCGAGCTGAGCGACACCCCGCAGCTGCGGGTGCGAGTGGGACAGGACCAGGACGGCCCTCGCATTACGGTGGTGGGCGCGGAGCTCTTTCCCCCGGAACGGTTGACGATCACGGTGGACCCGTTGTGAGCCCACCCTCGCACCAGCGGTCAGGAGTTGTTGATGCTCCAGGCCCACAGAGCGCCCTTGGCGACGCGTGTGATCAGGGTGGTGAAGTCGTCCTTGACACCCTGCGGCGTCTTGTCCGCGGGGAACAGCGGGGCAATCGTCTCCTGGCGCTCAACCGACAGGTCGCGCGAGATGCGCCCCTTGTAGCTGTTGTAGACGGTTGCGATGTCGCGGCGAACCGCCTCACCCTCGGAGTTGCCGGGGCGCGGCACGCCGCGCTTGCGGTCGTCATTGGTGGCGGCGATGGAGGCGACGTCCATCAGGAAGCAGTCGATGAGGTCGGTCACGTCCTTCTTCTGGGCGCCCGGTTCCTGCTGCTCCGCCTCCCTGAAGAGGAGATCGGCCATCTGCAGGGCGACATCGAGGTAGATCGTGTAGCGCTGAAGGGGCAGCCCCGCACAGGCCGGGCGCTCTCCCGCACGGGCCGGGTGCTCTGGCCGCGGTCGGCGCCGTCATCCGGACAGCCCGCGTCAGGGCAGCTCCCAGGCCGGCCCGCTCTGCTTCCAGACCGCGGTCCACGCGTCGGGCCACGGCACCGCGCTGCGGTGCCCGGCGGGGACGTAGGCGGTCACGTAGCGCCCTGCGGCGGCGAGTGAGCGCGGGTGCCGGTCGGTCTCCTCCCCCCAGACCTCGAACCGGAGGGTGAGGGAGGACGTCCCGATCCGCTCGACCACGAGGATGGTCGTCACGTCCTGGCCGAACCAGAGTGGCGAGGTGAAGTCGACCTCGTACCGCACCCGGGGTGCGGCGCCGAAGTAGCCCGTGATGCCGCAGGCCCGCATGAGGGTTGCTTCCGCCGCCTCGACGAACCGCACGACGGCGGAGTTGTGGTGGTGTCCGGCCGCGTCGGTGTCCATCCATTCGACGCGGCACCGGTGGACGGCGCGGGCGAGGTCCGCGCCGTCCACCGGCTCAGGCGACGGGGGCCGGTTCACGGGTCGGCGTCCAGCGCAGGTGGACGGTCTGGTCGTGCTCGCCGGTCTTCAGCAGCGACAGGCGCGGCCGTACGGCATCGGTCCGCGAGGTGGGCGGCTTCCGGCTGCCGGCGCTGAACGGCAGCGGCCAGTCGGCGGCGGCGCCCCGGTAGTTCTGCTCGGCCGCGGCGTGCAGGGTCCAGTGCGGGTCGTAGAGGTGGGTGCGGCCGATGGCGCACAGGTCGGCGCGGCCGGCCAGCAGGATCGAGTTCACGTCGTCGTAGGAGGCGATGGCGCCCACCGCGATGACCGCCGTGCCGGTGGCGGCGGCAACCTCGTGCCGGATCCGGTCGGCGAACGGGGTCTGGTAGGAGCGGCCGTATGCGGGGCGCTCGTCCTTGGTGACCTGGCCCGAGGAGACGTCGATCGCGTCCGCGCCATGGGCGATGAAGGCGCGGGCGATCTCGACCGCGTCGTGTTCGGTGTTCCCGTCCGGCGCCCAGTCGGTCGCGGAGATGCGGACGATCACGGGCCGCTCGGCCGGCCAGGCGGCGCGGACCGCGTCGAACACCTCCAGCGGGAAGCGGAGTCGGTTCTCCAGCGGCCCGCCGTACTCGTCGGTGCGCCGGTTGGCGATCGGCGAAAGGAAGGACGACAGCAAGTAGCCGTGCGCGCAGTGCAGTTCGAGCAGGTCGAAGCCGGCTTCGGCGCCGCGCCGGGCGGCGGCGACGAAGTCGGCGGTGATCCGGTCCAGGTCGGCTCGGGTGGCCTCGCGCGGGACGGGCGATCCGGCCCCGTAGGGCCGGGGTGACGGGCCGACGATGTCCCAACTGCCGTCGTGGAGCGGCTCGTCCATGCCCTCCCACATGAGCCGGGTGGAGCCCTTGCGGCCCGAGTGGCCGAGTTGGAGGCCGATCCGGGCGGTGCTCTGCTGGTGCACATAGGACACGATCCTGGCCCAGGAGTCCCGTTGGGCGTCGGTCCACAGGCCGCTGCAGCCAGGGGTGATGCGGCCCTCGGCTGAGACGCAGACCATCTCGGTCATCACCAGCCCGGCGCCGCCCATCGCCTTGGACCCCAGATGGACGAGGTGGAAGTCGCCCGGTACGCCGTCGACGGCGGAGTACATGTCCATCGGGGAGACGATGACCCGGTTCTTCAACTCCAGCCGCCCCAACCGGAAGGGCTGGAACATCGCGGGCACGATGCCGTCGAGCCCCTGGGAGGCGGCGAAGGCGCGGTCCACGCGGTCGGCGAACTCCGGGTCGCGGGTGCGCAGGTTGTCGTAGGTGATCCGGCGCGACCGGGTGAGCAGGTTGAAGCAGAACTGGACCGGCTCCTGGTGGACGTACCTGCCGATGTTCTCGAACCACTCCAGCGAGGCCTGCGCGGCCCGCTGGGTGGATTCGACGACGGGCCGCCGCTCGCTCTCGTAGGCCGTCAACGCCTCCTGGAGGTCCGGGTGTTCATGGAGGCAGGCGGCGAGCGCGAGTGCGTCCTCCATCGCCAGCTTGGTTCCCGAGCCGATCGAGAAGTGCGCGGTGTGGGCCGCGTCGCCGAGGAGCACGGTGTTGCCGTGGTGCCAGCGCTCGTTGCGCACGGTGGTGAAGTCGAGCCACCGCGAGTTGTTCGCGAACAGCCGGTGGCCGTCCAGCTCGGCGGCGAAGATCCGGGCGATGCGGTCGACGGCCTGATCGTCCGAAGCACCGGGCGGGAACTGGACGTTCTCGGTGGCGTCGAAGCCCGCGCGCCGCCACACGTCCTCGTGCATCTCGACGATGAAGGTGGAACCGCCGTCGGAGTAGGGGTAGCCGTGGACCTGCATGGTCCCCCACTCGGTCTGCTGGATGAAGAACTGGAACGCCTCGAAGACCAGGTCGGTGCCGAGCCACATGTACTTGTTGTGCCGACGGTCCAGGGCGGGCCGGAAGACGTCCGAATGCGCCTGCCGGATCCGGGAGTTGACGCCGTCGGCCGCGATGACCAGATCGTGGCCGGCGGCGAGCTCGGCCGCGTCGGGCGCGGGTGTCGAGAAGTGCAGGGCTACGCCGAGGCCGCGGCAGCGCTCCTGCAGCAGGTGGAGCAGCTCCTTGCGGCTCATCGCCGCGAAGCCCTGACCGCCGACGGTGTGGCGCTGCCCGTGGATGTGGATGTCGATGTCGGTCCAGCGGGCGAAGCGGGTGGCCATGGCGGTGGCGAACTCGGTGTCGGCGTTCTCGATGCCGCCGAGCGTCTCGTCCGAGAACACCACGCCGAAGCCGAACGTGTCGTCCGGGGCGTTGCGTTCCCAGACGGTGACTTCATGGGCCGGGTCGAGCTGCTTCATCAGGGCAGCGAAGTAGAGGCCGCCGGGGCCACCGCCGACGATCGCGATCTTCACGGGGGTTCCTCTCACTGCTCGGCGGCGGGCGCGGCGGCCTGCTCGTCGTCGACGATCCTGCGGAGCGCGAAGCGCTGCAGCTTGCCGTTGACGTTGCGCGGCAGCGCGGTGCAGAAGCGCACGTCGCGGGGGTACTTGTAGGGGGCCAGGACCTGCTTCACGTGGTTCTGGATCTCCTCGGCCTTGGCGGCGTCGCCGAGCACGCCGTCGCGTAACACGACGAAGGCGCAGACGACCGAGCCGCGCTCGACGTCGGGTTTGCCGACGACGCCCGACTCCAGCACATCGGGGTGGGTGTCGATGGCGGCCTCGACCTCGGGCCCGCCGATGTTGTATCCGGAGGAGACGATCATGCCGTCGATGCGGGCCTGGTAGTGGAAGTAGCCGTCCTGGTCCCGGTGGAAGACGTCGCCGGTGACGTTCCAGCCGTTCATCACGTAGTCCTGCTGGCGCGGGTCGTCCAGGTAGCGGCAGCCGATGGGGCCGATGACGCCCAGCCAACCGGGTTCGCCGGGGCCCAGCTCGTTCCCGTCGGGGTCCAGGATGGTGGCGCGGTAGCCGGGCAGTGGTCGCCCGGTGGCACCGGGGCGGATGTCCTCGCCGGCCGCCGAGATGAAGATGTGCAGCAGCTCGGTGGTGCCGATGCCGTCGATGATGCTGAGCCCGAGCCGCTCGCTGAGCTGTTCCCAGGTGCTCTGTGGCAGGTGCTCACCGGCGGACACGCCGGCGCGCAGCCCGGCGAGCCGCTGCTCCTGCCCTTCCCGCAGGATCGCCTTGTAGGCCGTGGGCGCGGTGGCGAGCACCGTGACGTGCTTCTGCTCGACGAGTTCGGCGAGTTGCAGCGGACTGGCGGACTCGGTCAGCAGCACGCCGGCGCCGGCCCGCAGCGGGAAGACGACGAGCATGCCGAGGCCGAAGGTGAAGGCGAGGGGCGCGGAGCAGGCCACCGTGTCGCCGACCGCCAGCCCGAGCACGGGGCGCCCGAAGGTGTGGTCGATGGAGAGCAGGTCCCGGTGGAAGTGCATGGTGATCTTCGGAACGCCGGTGCTGCCCGAGGTCGGGCCGAGGAGTGCCACGTCGTCGGCCGCGGTCGGCACATTGGTGAACCGTCCGGACTTGGCCGCCGCGCGGGCCGTCAGATCCTGCGAGCCGGTGCCGCCGCACGCCACGACCGCCATCGACGGCAGGGTGGTGTCCTTGACCAGCTGGGCGTCCTCGGCGAACCGCCGGTCCACCAGGGCGACGGCGGGCCTGGTCCGGTCGACGATCGGGGCCAGCTCACCGGCGCGGAGCGCGGCCACGGTGGTCACGGCTATGCAGCCGGCCTTGAGCACACCGAGCCAGCAGGCCACCGTCCAGGGGTTGTTGGGAGAACGCAGCAGCACCCGCTGCCCGGGGACCAGGCCGAGGTCTTCGGTCAGCACTTGGGCGACCTGGTTGGCCCGGGTCTGGAGCTCGCCGTAGGTCCAGGTCTCTCCGCCGGGTGTGAGCAGCGCCGGGCGGTCCGCTCCATAGGTCTGGACGGGGACGTCGATGAGCTCGGTGGCGGCGTTCAGCCGGTCCGGGTACCGCAGTTCCGGCGTGGTGAACTCGATCACGGGCCACAGGTGGGCGGGCGGGAGGTGGTCGCGGGCGAAGGTGTCCTGGTGAGCCGAGGGTGAGAGTGACACGGAAGTGGTCCTTCCAAGGGCCCGCCGGTGCAGGCGGTCGGGCAGTCAGGCGGAGCGGATCATGCCCTCCTGGGCCACGGTGGCCAGCTGACGGCCGTCCCGGGTGAAGAACCGGCCGGTGCCGAGGCCGCGGCCGTTGTCGGCGGCCACCGCCTCCTGGACGTAGAGCAGCCAGTCGTCGACGGGTCCGGGCCGGTGGAACCACATGGCGTGGTCCAGGCTCGCGGTGACCAGCCCGGGGGTGGCCCAGGCCAGGCCGAGCACGCGCAGCACGGGTTCGAGGATCGTGTAGTCGCACACGTAGGCGAGCGCGGCCTGGTCCCGCTGGGCCTCGCTCAGCCCTTCGACCGACCGCAGCGGGTCGAAGGGCTTCAGCCACACCGCCTGGTGCGGCGCCTGCTTCCCCTCGACGGTGAGGTAGACCGGTCCGGGCACATGGCGCATGTCGAAGCTCCGACCGTGGGACCAGTACGCCTTCGACGCATCGGTCATCGAGCCGCCGCGGCGCTGCGCGAGGTACTCGGCCGAGCTGGGCAGTTCCTCGGGATCGGGGATCTCGGCGGCGAAGGATTCCTGGAAGGTGCCGCCGGGCTCGCCGGCGGCGAAGTTGGCCAGGCAGACGTAGACCGGCTTGCCGTTCTGATAGGCGCGCACCTGCCGGGTGCTGTACCCGCGGCCGTCCCGCAGCAGCTCCACCTCGTGGCGCACCGCGGCTCCGATGTCGACCGGCCGCAGGAAGTAACTGTGCATCGAGTGCAGGGTCTTGCCGTCGGTCACCGACCGCATGGCGGCGGCCGCGGCCTGGGCGACCAGGTCGCCTCCGTAGGCCTTGGGCCAGGGGCACGGCTGGGTGACGGCGGTGAAGGCGAGGTCGAAGTGCTCGGCCTCGGCCGGGGTGAGGGTGACGGCCGAGGTGAAGACGGCCGAGGTGGCGAGCGGGCCGGCGGTCATCGGTCCAGCCAGTCGCGCAGGTCGGCGTCGGCGACGTCGGGCAGGTTGACGACGATGTTCTCCGGGGTGCGGGTGGTCATCCACAGCAGCGGCTCGGTGCGCGAGAGATTGCACTCGATGTGGGGCATGAAGGGCGGCACGAAGACCCAGTCGCCCTCCGCCATGTCGACGTAGTCCTCGAACTTCTCGCCGAAGTAGATGCGCCCCCGGCCGGACAGCAGGTAGCCGCCGGTCTCGGCCTCACCGTGGTGGTGGGAGACCGAGCGGTAGCCGGGCTCGTTGCTGACCTTGCCGAACCAGAGCTTGGTGGCCGGGGTGTGCTGGATGCTGACGCCTGAGACGCGCACGGCCCCTCCGGAGTCGGCGGTGCCCTGGTCCTCCGCGCCGGCCCGCGTCACCACGGGCGCGACCAGACCGCTGGGCAGCCGGTACATCGAGTTGTCGCCCTCGAGGCGGTACTTGCTGCTGTGCTGGATGTGCGGCTGGCGCCGCGGGCTGGGCTCCATGGGAACGGCTCCGTTTCGATAGCCGGCTTCAACGGGTATCTCGTATTTTTCACGGCCGTCATTTATTGTCAATACGTGCGGCGCCGCCCCACCCGGGTGGCCCCGCAGCCAGTCGCAGCCTTCACCGGAGGTGCCATGCCGCCCGTCGCCGTGAACCCGAAGTCCCTTCCCGCGCCGAGTGGTTACTCGCACGGGACGCTGGCCGGCAACACCCTCTACCTGGGTGGCCAGACCGCTCTCGACGCCGAAATGAAGATCGTCCCGGGCGGGATCGTGGAGCAGTTCCGTCAGGCGTTCGGCAATGTGCTCGCGACGCTGCGCCAGGCGGGCGGCCGGCCGGAGGACTTGGTCAGCGTGACCATCTACCTCACCGACATCCCCGACTACCAGGCGCACGGCAAGGAGATCGGCCGGGTCTGGCGCGAGCTCGCCGGCCCGGTCTACCCGGCCATGGCCGGCATCGGGTGCACCGCCCTGTGGCAGCCCGAAGCCACGATCGAGATCCTGGGCGTCGCCGTGATCCCGGACGACCGGCTGGTGCGGCCGGCCGGCTGAGCCCGGGCCGTGGTGCGGCGTCGACCCGATACGCGGGCCGCGTCGCGGTGGAACCCGATATCGATGTTTCTTGATGACGGACAGGAAGGATGCACACGCATGGGGCGGCAGGGATGAAACTCGCGTCTGTCACCGTGAACGGCACCCGGCACGCCGGCGTCGTCCTGGAGGCCGAGGCGGCGGTGGCGCTGCTGCCGGGGTCCGTCGGCACGGTCGACGACCTCGTCCGCGGCGGTCCGACCGCCCTCGACGCGGCGCGCAACGCACTCTCCGGCGCGCGGACGGTCGGGCTCTCGGAGGTCCGCCTCGAAGCACCGCTGCACCGGTTCAACCGCGACATCCTGTGCACCGGTTGGAACTACTGCGACCACTTCGAGGAGTCGAAGGGCAAGCGCGAGGGCCAGGACCCGGCCACCCGCCCGGCCCGTCCGACCTTCTTCACCAAGGGCCCGGACACCGTCATCGGCCCGGTCGACGACATCGCCTACGACGCGGAGTTGTCCGGCCAGTGGGACTACGAGGCGGAGATCGCCCTCGTCATCGGCCGCGACGGCCGGTCGATCCCCGAGGAGAAGGCCCGCGAGCACATCTTCGGCTACCTCGTCGCCAACGACGTCTCCCAGCGCGACCTCCAACGGGCACACGGCGGCCAGTGGCTCAAGGGCAAGAGCATCGACGCCACGATGCCGCTCGGCCCCTGGCTCACCACCGCCGACGAGGTGGCCGACCCCGACGACCTGCGGGTGCAGTGCCGGGTCAACGACGTGCTGCTGCAGAACGCCAGCAGCTCCCAGATGGCCTTCTCCTTCGCCCGGATCATCGCCGAACTCAGCCAGGGCATGACCCTGCGGGCCGGTGACGTCATCCTCACCGGCACCCCGAGCGGCATCGGAAGCGCCCGGGACCCGCAGGTCTTCCTGCGCGACGGCGACCTGGTCGTCACCCGGGTCAGCGGCCTCGGCGAGCTCCGCAACCGAGTGGTCTCGACCTCCCTGACCTGACGAACCATCGCCCGCCCGCAACGAGGCTCCGGAGCGGGCACGAACCGCTCACCCGCGAGGCGATAGGCTGCCGAGCGGAGTGATCATACGGTCGGCAGCGGCCCGGAGCAGCAAGGACGGAGCGCGTGGACGTCGCCAGTGAGCCGGTGCCGGTTCAGTTCGAAGCGCCGACGGCGACCGGCCGGGACACCCGCCTCGGTCCGCTGATCATCACGGTCTTCGGCCTGTACGCCCGAGCGGAGCAGAACTGGCTCTCGGTGGCATCGGTGGTGCGGCTCATGGCGGACCTCGGCGTGGAGGCGCAGGCCGTCCGGTCGTCGATCTCCCGGCTCAAGCGCCGTGGCGTGCTCCAGAGCACGCGTCACGCGGGCGTCGCCGGCTACTCGCTGGCGGCCCCGGCCCTGGAGACGCTCGCCGAAGGCGATGTGCGGATCTTCGAGCGCGTCCGTGCGGTCGCCGAGGACGGCTGGGTCGTGGTGGTGTTCTCCGTCCCGGAATCCGAGCGGGGGAAACGGCACGAGCTCAGGACCAGCCTGACCCAACTCGGCTACGGCACGGCCGCACCAGGGGTGTGGGTCGCGCCGGGGAACCTGGCGGCCGAGACCCGTCGAACCCTGGAGCGGCGCGGGCTGTCCGAGTACGTCGACATCTTCACCGGCGACCACTTCGCCTTCGGCGATCTGCGGTCCAAGGTCCGCGCCTGGTGGGACCTGGATGAACTCGCCGCCCTGTACTCGGACTTCCTGCGCCGCTACCGCCCGGTCCGCGACGCGGCGCGGGCGATCGAGAAGCCCCCGCCGGAGGCCTTCCAGCTCTACGTACCGATGCTCACCGAGTGGCGCCGGCTGCCGTACCGCGACCCCGGGCTGCCGCTGTCACTGCTGCCGCCGGGCTGGAACGGAGTCACCGCCGGCGCGCTGTTCGACGAGTTGAACACCCTGCTCGGCACTCCGGCACGCGAGCACGCCCTCGAAGTGATCCACGCACAGGGGTAGTCGGGGAGTTCGGGCTCTGCTTCAAGCTCCCCCGAGCCGCACAGCACGGCCGTGCAACCCCGTCTCATGGGCGAGGAAGCTCAGGATGTCGGTGGCCAGCGCGTGGTCCTGGCTGCGTCCTCGTCTGCCATGGCCCGTATCGCTCGACATCCTCAGCAGGACCGGGCGGTCGCTGGTGGTGGCGTTCTGCAGGGCCGCGCACATCTTGCGCGCGTGCACCGGATCGACTCGGGTGTCGTTCTCGTGGGCCAGGAGCAGCGTCGACGGATACGCCCGGCCCCGGCCCTGCGCGGCACGCTGGTACGGGGAGTACGAGAGCAGCCAGCGGAGTTCCTCGGGTCGGGCCGCGCTGCCGTACTCCGGCGTCCAGGCGCCGCCCAGGCCGAACCGCTCGTAGCGGACCATGTCCATGAGGGGCGCGACGCAGACGGCAGCCGCGTAGAGCTCCGGCCGCTGGGTGAGCGCGGCGCCCGCCAGCAGGCCGGCGTTGCTGGCCCCGAGCAGGCCGAGACCGTGCTCGGACGTCCATCCCGCCTCGATGAGCCATTCGGCGGCCCGGTTCAGGTCGTCGACGCTGTTCTGCTTGCGGGCCCCACGGCCGTCGCGGTGCCAGACCGCCCCGTACTCTCCGCCGCCCCTGACGGAGGCCACGGCGCAGATCCCCCCGGCTTCCACCCAGGCGTGGAGCAGTGCGTCATAGGCGGGCGTGACCGCGATGCCGAAGCCGCCGTAGCAGGTGAGCAGGGTCGGGCGGGGACCGGAGCGCTCGCGGGGAGCGATCACGCAGACCGGCACCGACGTGCCGTCCACGGACGGGTAGAACGTCCTGAACTGCCGTTGTGTGGTGTGTCGTTGGCGAGTGGTACCGCGCACTCCGGCTGTGCGGTGATAGCTGAAGGGCGCCCTGGGGGTGAGGTAGTCGCCGTACGAGAAGCCGACCCGGTCGGCGGGCACCGTCGGCGACGAGAGGTGCGCGATGGTGCCGGTGGCCGTGAGCAGCGTCTGCGCCTCGCCGTAGCGAGCGGGCTCGGACGGGGCCGGGTAGCGGACGAGTTCATGAGCCGCGTCACGGAGCCGGCTGACCAGGATCTCGGGGGCCGCACCGCGCTGCCCGAGGAGGGCGAAGCTGATCAGGACGGCGTCGGGCGCCTCCGGCACGATCTCCTGCCAGTGCGCCGGGCCCTCCGTGGCCGACCTGGCGACGCACAGTCGCCCTCGGTCGGCTCCGTGGGTGGTGCGGAGGTAGAGCCGGTCGTCCGGTCCGACGGCGGCCGTGGTGACGGCCGTTCCCGCGGACTGGACCACGCACCAGCGCGGTGCCTCGGGCGAGGAGTCGGCAAGGTCGGCGAGGTGGATCCCATTGGGGGCGCCGGGCCCGGGAGAGGCGTCCACGAGAAGCCAACGACCGTGGTACAGAAGGACCTTGAGCGAACCTGGACGGTCCGGGGTGAAGACCACGCGGTCCATGGCCTGGGTGGTACCCAACCGGTGCAGCATGACGCGGCGGTGCAGTGCGGCCCCGCGCGGTTTGCAGTGGACATAGTAGAAACCCGAACTGTCGGGCAGCCAGGCGATCGGACCGCCCCGGGTGCCCGCCGCCTCCGGCGCGTCCTCGCCCGTGACGAGCCGACGGACGTGCAGGGTGCACCACTCGGTGCCGCGCGCGGAGACCTGGTAGGCGATCAGGTGCCCGTCCGGCGAGACGTCCCACGCCTCCAATACGGCCCCTTCCCGGCCGCCGACGTCGAGGACGCAGTCCTCGGTGCCGTCCGGTCCGCGCCGCCACACGCTGTCGCGTTCGTCGTTCGCCCGCCGGCGCGTGAAGAACTCCGCCTCCCCCCGGGGACGCGGCACCGAGACCTGGTCGTGGGCAAGGGACGCCTCCAGCAGGGCCGCCATCGCATCCCGCCCGGGCAGCCGCTTCAGGTACGCCTGCGCGAGGTCGTGCTGGCGGGCGAGCCAGTCACGTGTGGCGGGTGCCTCTGCCTCCTCAAGCCACCGGTACGGGTCGAGGACGCGGTGCCCGTGGAGGACGTCCATGGTCTCGCCGCGTGGGGCGGGCGGGTAGTGGAACGGCATCAGGGCCTCCCAGCGGTCTCGGGGATCGGAGCCGCTCGGGTGCGAGGGCTCAGTAGCCACAGCGGGCCGGCGGCCCCCAGCGCCACCGCCAGCCAGAGGACGGGCGTCGCCCCGGTGCTTGACGCCAGCAGCCCGGCGCCCAGCGCGCCCGCGATCTGTCCGATCGCGCCGAGGATCTGCAACGACACACCCGCCCGGCCGAGTTGAGCCTCCGGCACGACGACGGTGACGTAGCCGGTGAGACCGATGTTGGAGACCGCACCGCAGCACGCCTGGCCCGCCATGGAGGCGGAGACCAGCACGGTCGCGAGCCACCAGGGCCCGGCGGCGAGTGGCAGCAGGGCAGCGGTCAGCGCCACGCCGAGCAGGCCCGCGACCGCGAGGGACAACGGCGGCAGCCGCCGGGTGAGCCGCACGCCCAGGGCCGAGCCGACGAGTCCGGTCGCTCCGGCGAGCACGAAGACCATGCCGTACCAGGACCCCGGGACGGCCAGGTCACGCAGCAGGTAGGGGGCGAGCAGCGCGCTGATCGCCCCGCTCCCGGCGGCCCCGGCCAGGACCGCGGGCAGCAGCCGGCGCAGCGCGGGATCGGTGGGCCACCAGGCCCGGCCCGTGCCTGGTGCGGGCTCTTCAGGCTTGGGGGGCTCGGACCTCCGGGCGGGCTCCTCGGCGGCCTCCCGGGCAGGGCGTGCGGTTCGGTCGGGCGTGCGGATGGCCAGCAGGCAGACCGCGCTGACGGCGAAACTGGCCGCGTCGCAGATGAAGGGGGCAGTGGCACCCAGGCCGGTGATGAGCAGGCCGAACACAGCCCGTCCCAGCAGCCCGCCGACCTGCTCCCCGCCCTGGAGCCAGCCGCGTGCGCGGATGAGCGCCTCGCCTGGCACGAGGGTGCGCAGGTGGGCGAAATAGCCGGCCTCCACCACGAGGCCGCAGGCGCCGAGAACGGCGGCGAGCAAGGTCAGGGTGGAGAGGGTCAGTCGGTTGGCGGCGAGGGCGACGGCCGCCGCGAACAGCGCAGCGCAGGCCAGCAGATCGGCCCGGACGAGCCAGCGCCGCTTGCGTGGGCGGCGGTCCAACCAGCCGGCCAGGGGAAAGCCGAAGAGCAGCATGACGACGGGTGGGGCAGCCGCGATCACGCCGGTCTGGCCGGTGGAGGCGGCCAGTTGGTGCACGGCCAGGTACGGCAGGGCGACGGTGGTCAGCGCGGAGCCGGCGGCGGAGGTGGTCTGCCCGAGCAGATACCACCGGAAGTCGCGCTTCACCTCTTCTCCCTTCCTCACTGGTGTGAGTGTGCGTGTGGGAGGCAGCCGCGGTGCGGCCGCCTCCCACACGGTTGTTCAGCCGGCTTGCGCTCAGGCGACCTGGACGCCGCCGCAGCCGATGATGCTGACGGAGCTCCACGGCGCGTCGTCGGTGTCGACGTCGGCGGAAAGAACCTGCAGAGCAAGAACGTTGGTCATTTCAATTCACCTCCTCTCGCATGTGG
>NZ_JARZAH010000052.1:0-51712 GCF_029892145.1 Kitasatospora sp. GP30 | reverse complement strand
AAAACCCCCGCCCCCCCGCTCCCCCCCCCCCGGGCACCCACAACCCCGCCGGCCCCGCCTCCCCCCGCGCGGCGCGCCCCGGGCCGGGGCCCCCGCGGCGCAGTTCAGGACGGCCGAACAGCCAAGGACCAACCGTATTCGGGCCTGGTGACCCGTTCGTCAACGGCGCCCCCACTCGGCCGTCGTGGTCACCTCCGTGAAGCGCGGGAACAGCCGCTCCACGAGCACCCGGTGCACCTCGGGGTCCGGGTCCATGCAGCCGTCGGCCGGCACGGTCAGGCGGAAGTCCAAGTCGGCCGCCTGCTGCAGGGTCGCGCCCACCGCCCCGCCGGTGGCGATACCGGTCAGCACCAGGTGGTCGATCCCACCGGACCGGAGCACCACGTCGAGGTCGCTGCCCATGAAGGCGCTCGCCCGCTTCTTGTTGACCACGATGTCGTCCGGCCGTGCCCCGAGCGCGGGATGGAGCCGCGTGCTCGGATGGCCCTCGGTGAACGCACCCGTGCGCGGCATCACGGCGAGTACCTTGTTCTGCCGGCTCACCTCCGGATAGTCGGCGCGGAACGCGGTCATCACGAAGATCACCGCGACCCCGGCGGCCCGGGCCGCGCCGATCACCTCGCGCAGCCGCGGCACATAGGCGGGGTCCTTGACGAAGTAGTCCACGATCCCTTGCTGAACATCCATCACGAGCAGCGCGGAGCGCGACATCCAGGTCTCCTCTGCCTCAGGTGTCCGATCGAGCCCGACTCTGATGATCCGTCAGTCCGGCGGCCGGGGCAGCTGACGCGGCCGAGGCGGTCAGGGCGGTCAAGGTCGCGCCGAGTGGCAGCGAGAGCTTGACGGCGGCCAGCTCGTCACCGCGGGTGGCCCCCTGGTTCACGATCGCGACGGGCTTGCCGGCGCGCGCCGCCCGCCGGACGAAGCGCAGACCCGACATAACCGTCAGCGAGGAGCCGAGCACCAGCAGCGACCGCGCCGCGTCCACGAGTCGATAGCACAGCTCGACCCTCGCCTTGGGCACGCTCTCGCCGAAGAAGACCACATCGGGCTTGAGCACCCCGCCGCACTTGCGGCAGGACGCGACCCGGAAGTCCGCCACCAGCTCCGGCAGCAACTCGGCGTCGCCGTCCGGGTTGACGGCGGCATCCGCGGCCCGGAAACCCGCGTTCAGGGCGTCCAGCCGCCGGTCGAGTTCCGCCCGGGTACTGGTGTGCCGGCAGTCGAGGCAGACCACCCGGTCGAGCCCGCCGTGCAACTCGACGGCATCGCGGGTGCCGGCCGCGTGGTGCAGGCCGTCCACGTTCTGCGTGATCACCGCCGCCACCCGCCCCGACCGCCGCAGCTCCTCGACGGCCCGGTGCCCGGCATTCGGCTCGGCGCGGGCGATCGCCTGCCAGCCCGCGTGGCTGCGCGCCCAGTACCGGCGCCGCGCCTCCGCGCTCCCCGTGAACTCCTGGTAGGTCATCGGAGTGCCCCGGCGCCGACTGCCGGTGACACCCCGGTAGTCGGGGATCCCCGACTCGGTGGACAGCCCCGCACCGCTCAGCACCACCACACCCCGCCCGGCCAGCAGGCGGGCGATCGCCGCCACACCGGCGTCCTGCGGCACCTGCGCGTGGCGCGCGTGGTCGTCGTACGCGTGGTCGTCGTACGCGTGATCGTCGAGCGTCCCTGGCACAGCCATACTCGCCAGGGTACGGCTCGGGCCGGATGGCCGGACCGCCGCCGATCCGCCGGCGCCGACTCACCCGTCCCGTTGTGGGACCGGGAGCGGGATGGTGCGCTGGAGGCGATCCATGTGCGTCGATCACGTGAGCCGTGGGAACGGCGCCGAACGGGAGAGCCCGCCGATGTCACCCGAGCAGTCCAGTCACCCCCGCCTCGCGGGGGTGGCCCAGGTGGCACAGGCAGCAGGCCGCAAGGAGGGCGGGGTGCCGCCACCGACGACCGCCACCGCCCGCAAGGGCGGGCCCGGGCGCACCGTCCTGGTCACCGTGCTGGTCGCGATCCCGCTGGTCAAGATCGCCTGGACGGTGGGGAGCGGCGATGCGACCCGCGAGGTGGTCAGCGCCACCGGCCTGCCTGCTCCCGCGTTCGGTTGAACCGGCCTACCGTGCCCTGCCGTTCGGCTGAACCGAACCTCCCGGCCGCGCCGCGCTATTCCTCGCCGTCGTCCACCAGCCCGAACGCCTCGGGGAACGCCGCAAGGTAGCGCCGGCGCTCGCCGGGATCGGCCTCGGTCGCGATCCGGGAGACCACACCGGCCAGCCGCTCGCGCTGGTCCGGCGTCAAGTGGTCGAAGACGAACGCGATCCAGTCCAGTGTCTTGGCCGCGGCCCGAGGTTCGCCGTCCGCGTCGATGGAGCACTCCAGCAGCCAGGCGAGCTCGATGACGATCTCCGTCAGCGGCTTCACCAGCGGGTCGGTAGCAGTCACGGCAGAAGAATGTAGCCGACACCGGTCCGTCCCACTACTGGGCAGTAGGACGGACCGGCGTGCTGTCGGATATCGGCCGCATCAACCGTGCAGATAGACGATGCCGGTCTCGTTCAACCGCCACAGTTGGTTGGCGGCACCCGTGTTGGGCTGCAACTCGATCACGGGATTGCCCGCGCTGTCGGTCGAGCTGCCGATGGTGGCGACCAGGCCGGAGTTCTGCGCGGAGGCCACCGTGTACCAGCCGTTGCCCGTGGGCTGGAAGAGCCAGCGCTGGTTGGCGCCGCCGTTGCAGGACCACTGCTCCAGCTCGACGCCGGCGGCGGCCGTGCCACCCTTGGCGTCCAGGCACATGCCGCGGTTGCCGGAGAAGTCGACCTCATAGGCGCCGCCGGAGCGGGCCTCGGTGACGAAGGCCTGGTTGAGGCCGCCGTCGGCCGGATAGGTGACCAGCGGTCGGCCGTTGGTGGAGTCGCCGTCGGTACCGCCGCCCGAGAAGTCCATGACCTTGCCGTCGACGGCGCTGGTCAGCTGGAACTGGCCGCCGTCGTCCACGCTGTCGGTCCAGGCGGCACCGGGAGTGAGCGGCCGGATCGAGGTGGAGTCCTGCTGGTTGAGCGTGCAGTACGCCTCGGGCTGCGCCGGCTGGTCGTAGAACTGGGTCAGGCAGGCGGCCTCGCCCTGGTAGCCGGCGACCCGCAGGTGGTAGGACTGCCGGATCTCGTCCATGCAGATCAGCCCGCCGAGCAGCACCTTCATGTCGCAGCCGTTGCGGGTCAGCTCGCTGACGTCGATCACATCGCCGTTGGTGTACTCGTACGGCGAGGTGGTCCACTCCGCGCACACCTCGTGGCCGTAGGAGACCCGCCGCTGGTCGAGATAGCGCACTCCCGGCACCCGCTCGGCCGCCGAACGCAGTGCGTCGGAGAAGAGCGGCACCACCAGGTTGTGCCCCCAGGAGAGGTCCTCGGTGTACCCCGGGCAGCCGTTGGCGATCTTGCCGAGGTAGTTGTCGGCCGCCGACCGGATGTCGCCGGTGATCGGCGTGAAGTACGACTGGTAGACCAACTGGTAGTCGCCGTCGGCGTATCCGGCCGCGCGCATGGTGTCGCGCACGTCCTGCAGGGCCGCCACGATCTTGGGCTGTACGGCGGCGGCCCGGCGCTGGATCTCCGCGGTGCCGATGGTGTCGCGGCAGCCCTGGGGCTGGTTGACCGGGAAGTACTGGTTGAGGCAGGACTCCATGATGCCGGTGAAGTCGAAGTCGTCGTTGGCGCCGATGGTGACCACCACCATCTTCACGTCGTTCGACTTCGCGATCTGCGCCAACTGGGAGTCCTGCTTGGGCTCCCCGTAGTCGCCGCTGCCGCCGCCGGTGACGGCCGCATACGCCGGCAGGGAGACCAGGTCACCGGTCTGCGCCCCCGAGCAGGCGATGTCGAAGGCGGTCGCCCCGGCGATGGCGGTATCGAAGATCTCCGCCTTGGGGTTGCGGTGGCAGTAGTCGGTCGGCCCGTCGGTGCCGGCGAAGTAGCCGTCGTTGGTGTCGGTGCCGGCTCCCTCCCCGGAGATGGCGCTGTCGCCGAGCGAGACGATCGCGGCCGGGCCGCTGTGCGGCGCGGCGGCGGCCGCAGGTCGGGCGGTGCCCGCCTGCGCCGCCGGCGCGGCGGCCAGGCCCGCGGTCGCCAGCGCCACCGCCCCGGCGAGTGCGAGGAACGGTTTGTACCTGCTCCGGTTGGTCATTGAGCCTCCCAACGCTCCTGGACCGAAAGAACCGTGCGGAGCCACGCAAAATGTGACGCATACTCACGTTTGCTGGCTCATCCCATGGTTCCGGACCGGCAGGTAACCGACAAGGAGCATGCACGGGCTTTCCGTCGCCGCCGTGCACGCTCCACGCCACCGCGCATGCTCCAATGTCGGCGGCGCCTCAGGCGCCGGCCGCGTCCGACCGGCTCGGATCCGCCTGGCGCAGCGTGCCGGTGGCGTAGGCGTACGACAGCTGGACGAGCTGCCAGATGAGCTCCAACTCGGCGCGGTCGCGCGGGCCGTAGATCAGGATGGAGTTCTGCTCGGGGTGGCGGACACCCCAAGCGGCCTTTTCCACCTCGTCCTTGAACGACTCGGGGAGGGTGAGGTGGAGGCTGCCGTCGTGGTGCGGGTGGATGTGGGCCCACTCACGGCCGCGCTGGAAGGCCTCGTTGGGGCCGGTGCCGATGCCGTCCGGGATGAACAGGGAACGGGCATGCGGGACGGAGGTCAGGGTGGGCGCCATGAAGACGAACGGCAGGGCGCGCATCCGCTGCCACAGCTCCTCCTGCAGCATCACCGGGGCGATCTGCGAGCGCTGGCTGTGCGGAGCCGGGCCGAAGACCTCCGGAACCGATCCAGGGCGGGTGGGCAGGTCGAGCATGGGGGGAGTCCTTTACTGAGTTCACCGAGTCTGCTGAGTTCACTGAGCCAAGAGAGAGAGCTGATGGAGCGTCAAACAATCGAGTTCCGAACATGGTTCTGGGGCGGCCGGTGCGGCCGCCCCAGAACCATAGCGCGGGGGTGTTACCGGTCGAGCCGGTGGCGAATGGCGTTCACCAGTTCGGCGATACCGGCCTCACGGAGCACGCTGTAGTGGTCACCGTTCAGCGTGACGATGGTCGGCGCGGTGGCCGAGAAGCCCGAACTGCCCTCGATGAACGAGTAGTCGTCACCGGAGGCCTTGAAGATGGTCACCGGTGCGTCGAGTTGGCGCTCCGCCAACTCGCGGAAGCTGTACTCGAACTCGTAGGTCTCCTGCACGATCCGGGTGATCCGGCGGATCATCGGCTCGCCCAGCGCGGGCAGCAGGCCGTGGATGAACGCCACGAAGCTGTCCTCGTCGTGCGCCACCTCCAGGCAGCGCTGCAGGTCCGGTCCGCTGATGGAGCCGCCGAACACGGAGTAGAGGATCGTGACGTACGCCGGGTTGCGGTAGGAGGACTCGCGGCCCCACTTCTCGCCCTCGGCCTGACGGACCTTCGGGTTCCCGGGGCAGATCAGCAGCAGGTTGTCGATCCGCTCGCCGAGCTGCTCGAGCTGCCAGGCCGCCTCGAACGCCACCCGGGCGCCGAAGGAGTAGCCCCACAGCATGTACGGGCCCTCCGGCTGGATCCGCCGGATCTCCGCGATGTCGGCGGCCGCCATCTCGCGGATCGTCGAGTAGGGCACCTCGCCGGCGTTGATGCCGTGCGCCTGGACGCCGTAGAACGGCCGACCGAGGTCGATCTCACGGCCGAGCATGCGCAGGTTCATCGGGTAGCCGCCCAGGCCCGGCCAGGTGAAGACCGGGCTCTCGGTGCCGCCGTTGTGCAGCAGCACCAGGCGGGAGGCCGGCACATCGGCGTCGTTGCTCTCGATCCGGGCGGCGAGGTCGGCCAACTTCGGTGCCTCGAACACCACCTGGAGCGGCAGCTTGATGCCGAGCTCGCGGTTGATCCGGTTGATCAGCGACACGGCGATCAGCGAGTTGCCGCCGGAGGCGAAGAACTCGTCCTCCACCGAGACGCTCTCGTACTTCAGCGCCTTGCCCCAGGCCTCCGCCAGCCAGCGCTCGGTCGGGGTGGACGGGGCGACGTAGTCGGTGCCGGTGTTCGCCGACCGCACCTGCTCGGAGGCGGCCAGCGCCTTGCCGTCGACCTTGCCGTTGGCGGTCAGCGGCAGCGAGTCGAGGATCAGCACCCGGTTGGGCAGCATGTAGTCCGGCAGCAGCTGCGCGAGCTCGTCCCGGATCATCTCCGCCGGACCCCGCATGTGCACCGAGTCCTCGTACATGCCCTCGCTGCTGATCTGCTCCTCGCTGACCTTGCCGCCGAGGAAGAAGTACGACGCCCCGGTGGCGATCCCGCGGGAGACCAGGATGTCGTCGATCCGGCGCGCGGCCGGCAGCGGGTGACCGGACTTCGAGCTGTAGCCGGAGGACATGAAGCCGAAGCCCAGGCCGTTGCGCTGCAGTTGGTGCAGCTTCTTGCCGAGCAGGATGTACTCCAGCCACTCCTGCTCGGCCCGGCTGACCGCGCTGATGCCGAAGCTGGAGCGGTCGTAGACGCCCTGGTTGATGGCGATCACGTGCTTGGGCTGGACCACGTCGGGTGAGATGGGCTCCAACTCGCCGTCCTTGTACCGGTACTGTCCGGCCGACAGGCCCTCGACGCGTCCCGGGTGGGCCTGCAGGTAGAGCTCGGTCGAGTCCAGCCTCGGCAGCCCGTCGTTGGCGTAGATCTCGAAGGTGCCGAGGTAGTAGTCCTCCTCGTGCACGTGCAGGCTGCTCTTGACCGCCGGGTGGAACGAGGACGGCCGGATGTTGAGGCCGTACTCGGGCAGGATCTCCTCGAAGACGCCCAGCATGTGGCCGGTCTCGAACTCCAGGACCTCCTGGATGTTGTTCTTGTAGACCGGCTCGATCGCCCGCTTCTTGCCGACGAAGTGGGCCTCCAGGTAGACACCGGCACCGGCCGTGGCCGGGCCGATCCGCACCAGGGTGTGGTCGATCGGGTGGTAGTAGTACACCCCGCCCTCAAGACCCGCGATGCCGCCGGTCTCCAGGTACATCTGGGTGGCGTACAGCGCACCCGGCGAGGCGTACGAGTACTTCGGCAGCAGCCGCTCGTCGCTCTGGAAGCTGCCGAACCAGCGGAGGATCTCGCCGAGCTGGTCGTTGGTCAGCTCGTCCAGGCCGCGCGACAGGGCGGGCACCGGCTTGGGCGCCAGGAGCGCCAGCAGGTCGTCCCGGGTGACCTGGCCGCCGTCGTAGAAGCGGTAGGTCTTGCGGGCGAAGGTCTCGCGCCGCTGCCGCTCGCTCTCCTGCTTGCCCGGCAGCTCGACCACCGGCAGGTCGGCGAGCTCCGCGTCGTCCCGCACACCCGCGTTGGACAGCTGGGCCTTCACCTGGAGCTTGCTGGACTTGGACTGGTGGTGGCTGTTGGCGGAGTTCCCCTGGTCCATCAGAGCTGCTTCCTTGGGATTCAGCTCGATGCAGGCCACCAGGTTCTGGAAGCCGGTGCGCGGGTCGTCGGTGACGATGGCCGCGGCCCGCTTCACCCAGGTGTGCTCCTCGATCGCCAGGGAGATCTCGTCCAGCTCCACGCGGTAGCCGCGCAGCTTGATCTGGTTGTCCACCCGGCCGAAGAACTGGATGGTGCCGTCCGGGTTCCACTGGGCGAGGTCGCCGGTGCGGTACAGCCGCTCGGTCGGCACGAACGGCGAGGGCACGAAGCGTTCCTTGGTCTGGTCCTCGCGGTGCAGGTACCCGCGCGCCAGCTGGACACCGCCGATGTACAGCTCGCCGGTCTCCTCGATGCCCACCGGAGCCCGGTTCTCGTCGAGGATGTAGCACTGGGTGTTGTCGACCGGGACACCGATCGAAATGGTGCCCGGCCCCTGCTCGATCGTGTCCGGGTCGACCAGGTAGGCGGTCGCGTTGATGGTGCACTCGGTCGGCCCGTACAGGTTGACCAGCGACACCCACGGCAGCTCGTCCGCGAGGGAGCGAGCCAGGGCGCGGGAGAGCGCCTCACCGCCGGAGAACACCCGGCGCAGCGTGACGCAGAGGTGGAACTCCTCGGTGTCCAGCAGCGCCTGGAGCAGGGTCGGCACGCACTGCAGCGTGGTGACCTCGTGCTTGACGATCGTGGAGATCAGCGCCTCGGGATCGCGGAAGATACCGGGCGCACCCATCACGACCCGGCCGCCCATCGCGGGGGCCAGGATCTCCCACTGCGCCGCGTCGAAGCTCATCGGCGTCTTCTGCAGGATCGTGGTGCCCTGCCCCAGGTGTCCGCAGTCCTGCAGCCAGCGCATCTGGGACATGATGCTGCGGTGCTCGATCATCACGCCCTTGGGCCGGCCGGTGCTGCCCGAGGTGTAGATGACGTAGGCCAGCGACTCCGGCCGCACCGGCTCCTGGCTGACCTCGGCGCAACCGCCGTCGGCGCAGGTGTGCGAGTCGGCCAGGGTCACCACGCGGGTGCCCTGCGGAGCGAGTTCGGTCAGCTTGTCGACCAGGTGGTCCTGGGTGACGACGACCCGGGTGCGGCTGTCCTCCAGCATGTAGCGCAGCCGGTCGTCCGGATACTCCGGGGAGAGCGGCAGATAGGCGGCGCCCGCGAGCATGATGCCCCAGGCGCCGACCATCAGGTCCAGGGACGGTTCGACATACAGACCCACGCAGTCGTCCGCGCCGACACCCTGCCGGTGAAGGTGGCAGGCCAGCCGGTTGCCGGCCTGCTTGAGCTCCTGGAAGGTCAGGCCCTGGTCGTCGAAGCTGACCGCGATGGCGTCGGGCTGTATATCCGCCTGCTCCATGAGCAGGTCGGGCAGACATCTGCCCAGCTTGGTGTCCTGAATCCGCGCGCTGAACTGAGCGGTGTTCAAGGTGTCTCCT
The DNA here is from genome assembly GCF_029892145.1 of Kitasatospora sp. GP30. NCBI lineage: Bacteria > Bacillati > Actinomycetota > Actinomycetes > Kitasatosporales > Streptomycetaceae > Kitasatospora > Kitasatospora sp. GP30. The sequence goes on along the minus strand of NZ_JARZAH010000052.1, from coordinate 42,861 downwards.
CCCCTAACTGAGACATGATCATGAAAAATGGGCGACGGGACGGTTGGCTGGCGCCGAGGCGTTCCGCCTCCTTGGCAGAGCCGGGCGGGGCTGCACCGGCGAGGTGGTTCCTGAGCGGGCTGGCGGACGGCCGCGCGCCTGACGGGACCTGGCGGGCTGCCAGGGTGATCAGGACCGGTACGGCCGGCTGCCGCATCCTGCGGGCCGTCCGGACCGCGCGTCCTACAACACGGCGACGAGTTATCCGAACTGGAGGAATTCGACGCATGGCCGAGGCACGTACTGAGCCAGGTACTAAGGCAAGTTACTGCGGACTGGCCGGCGCACACCGATTATGCATCCCTGACGAATTGTCAACTAATCAGCAACTCGGCGGCAGTTCCCGACGCCGCCCCATCGCGGGAATTCCCCGCCATGCGGCACGGTCGCCCGACGGCCGCCCCCAGCGACCCCTCAGAGTGCCCACTGCCCGTACGCGTCAAGGAACTTGGCGCACGTCTCCGGAGTGATCGCACTGCTGACATCATCCCCCGTCCCAGATTTTTGCGGGCCGCATCAGGGCGAAGCGCATTGTCTTCACCCCGTGATGTTGCCGGTACCAGCCCCATGGGCAGCGGCTCCGCCCACCCGTTGATACACCTCGTTTGACTGCCCATCTTTTAGACTGTCAATGGCCGTGTCAATCAGTTCGGAAAGGTCGCGCCCCAGAGGGGTAAGTCGGCTCAGGGTGCGTCAAGTTCCGGCCCGCGCTGCGCGACGAGGCCGGCTCCTGGCGGCGGCTCGCCCAGGGCGCGCGATGCCGCCTCAGCGTCTCTGAAGGATCACGGCGATGCGCTGACAAGCCCCCTGAACGCGCTGCCGCCCGCGTCCGCCCACCACCGGTTCCGGCCGGACGACCTGAAAGGCTGTCACCACGGTGGTTGCGGCGGGCGGTGAGTCGCGCACCCACTGCGACAGTGTCCGAACCCACCGGAGAACCACGTGCAACTGATCGACATGCTGGCCGGCCTGCCCCACACGGTCCTGCAGGGGGACCTCGGAGCCGACATCACCGAGGGCATCACCACCGACTCGCGCCAGGTACGCCCTGGCCAACTGTTCATCGCGCTACCCGGCCGTCGGGTCGACGGCCACCGCTTCGTCGGCCAGGCCACCGCGAACGGAGCGGCCGCCGTGCTGGTCGACCGCACGGACGCGACCCCGCCACCCGGGGTCTGCGTCGTGCACGTCCCCGACAGCTGGGAGGCCGCCGCGGCCGTGGCCGCCCGCTACTTCGGCGACCCGGGCAGCGAGCTCGACGTCGTCGCGGTCACCGGAACCAACGGCAAGACCTCCGTTGCGTTCACCACCGAGGCCCTGCTGCGGCGTGCCACGGGGGCTTCCGTCGGGGTGATCGGCACCGGTGGGCACCGGATCGGTGACGAGCCGGTCGGCATCGCCACCACCACCCCCACCACCCCGCAGGCCGTCGACCTCCAGCACCTGCTGCGGGAGATGCGCGGGCGCGGGGCCGGCACGGTCGTCATGGAGGCCTCCTCCATGGCCCTGGCCCAGCACCGGGTGGCCCACACGCACATCGACGTCGGAGTGTTCACCAACCTCACCCCCGACCACCTCGACGACCACGGAAGCATGGCGCGCTACAAGGACGCCAAGCTCCGGCTCTTCCGCGGCATGGCCCGCCGCGCGGTGGTCAACACGGACGACCCCGTGGGGCGCGAGATCGCCGTCATGATGTCCGGCGCCGTCACCACCTACGCGCTCGACGACCCGTCTGCGGACTTCCGTGCCACGGACGTGGCCGTCACCGCCGAGGGAACCGCGTTCACCCTCCACCACGCGGACCTCGTCCGCCGAGTGACGCTGCCCGTCCCCGGCCGGTTCGTCGTCGCCAACGCCCTGGCGGCCATGGCGACCTGCGTCGCGCTCGGGTACGACGGCGCGACCCTCGCCCGCGCCCTGGACGGCCTGCCGGCGGCACCCGGACGATTCCAGGCGCTGCGGCTCCGCAACGGCGCCACCGCCGTCGTCGACTACGCACACTCTCCCGACGCCCTGGAGAACGTCCTGTCGACGATCCGAGGCTTCACGACCGGCCGGGTGATCACCGTCTTCGGCTGCGGCGGGGATCGTGACCCCGGCAAACGCGCGCCGATGGGGGAGACCGCCGGACGCCACTCGGACCTGTGCGTCCTCACCTCGGACAACCCGCGCAGCGAGGACCCCGAGCGGATCCTCGACCAGATCACCCCCGGCGTCGCCGCCACCGGGACGCCCTTCGAGCGGATCACCGACCGCAGGGACGCCATCGCCTTCGCCCTGGGCATGGCCGGGCCCGGAGACGTCGTCCTCATCGCCGGCAAGGGAGCAGAGGGCTACCAGATCATCGGAGAGCGGACCATCCCCTTCGACGATCTCGCGACCGTGCTCGAGCTTCAGGAACTGGACGGCTAGGACTTCGTTGACCCGCCATCAGAGAAGTTATAGCCTCTAACTAGCGCTTGTGCATCTCACTCGGTGAGGGCTGATGCGTGCTCAACCGCTGCCGCCCGCTGCCCAATCGCCCGCTGCCACCCGTCGCCAAGTCGCCCAGTCGCCAAGGGGACCGCCATCTCCGGAATCCGCACCGCCCTACTCGCCCTCCCACTCGCCGCCGCCCTGCTCGGCGCCGCCGCACCCTCCGGCGCGGCCACCACCGCCCACCCCGGCACCTCGCTCACCTGCCGGGGTCAGGGCGTGGACCCCGACGCCAAGGTCCGCTACCGCGCCTCGACCGTGATCCACGCGCCGCTGCGCACCATCTGGGACCTGCAGACGGACGTGGCGGGCTGGCCGTCCTGGCAGCGACCGGTCACCAGCGCGGTGCGCCTGGACCACGGCCCGCTGCGCGTGGGTTCGGCGTTCCGCTGGACCACCCCCGTCCCACCCTCGACCGGCCTGCCCGCCACCACGCTGGTGATCACCTCGACCGTCCGGCAGATCGCACACGGCTCCTGCATCCGCTGGACCGGCCCCGCGGACGGCACCGGGCTGCACATCGACGGCGTGCACGTCTGGAACTTCACCAAGGTCCCCGGAGGCGTCCTGGTGAGCACCGAGGAGACCCACACCGGTCCTCAGGTGGACGCCGACGTCCCCACCGCGACCAAGATCCTCCGGCAGGGGCTGGACGCTTGGCTGGGTGCCCTGAAGACCACCGCCGAGCAGCGGGCCCGCGATGCGTCAGGGCAGAACTGACCCAGCCCCGATGGCGCAACGTCGGCCCGGCCGACGTTGCGCGCCCGGGTCCGACGGCACTGCGGTCACGGACCCGGGCCTGTTGTCAGTGCCGGGCGCGAGAATGGCACACATGATCGAGAACGCCGTTCTGCTGTCGCCCGCCGACTACCGTGATGCCGTTGCGACTGCCGTCAAGGCGGCGGCCGCCTACTACACGGACGGCTCCACCACACTCGGGGACGACGAGTACGACGCCCTGGTCAGGGCGATCGAGGCATACGAGGAGGCGCGTCCCGGCGAGGCGCTGCCGGACTCGCCCACCGGCAAGGTCGCCGGCGGCGCCGCCACCGGAGACGTGCCGCACACCGTGCCGATGCTCTCCCTCGACAACGTCTTCTCCGGGGAGGAACTCGCAGACTGGGCCGCCGGTTTGGAGCGCCGACTGGGCCGGCCCGCCGCCGGCTTCTGCGTCGAGCCGAAGCTGGACGGGCTGGCGGTCGCCGCCCGCTACACCGCGGGCCGGCTGCGCCGGCTGCTCACCCGCGGCAACGGACAGGCGGGCGAGGACATCACCCACGCCGCCGACGCCATCCTCGGCCTGCCCCAACTCCTCACCGAGCCCCTCGACATCGAGATCCGCGGCGAAGTCCTGTTCACCCACGACCAGTTCGACCAGGCCAACCAGGCCCGCACCGCCCACGGCGCAGCCCCCTTCGCCAACCCGCGCAACGCGGTCGCCGGCACCCTGCGGGCCAAGGACCGCCCCTACCGGGTCGAGTCGACCTTCTTCGGCTACGACGCCATCGGCCTGCCCGCCGACCTCGACCACACCGTGCTGCTGCGGCGCCTGGACGAGCTCGGCGCCCACACCGCCCACGCGACCGCGGCCCACCCGCAACGCTGCGCCACCGTCAAGGAAGCCCAGCAGCGGGTCCAGGAGATCGCCGACCTGCGCCCGGCCCTGCCGTTCGGCATCGACGGCGTCGTGATCAAGGCCGATGCCGCCGCCGACCAGGAGCAGGCCGGATCCGGCTCCCGAACGCCACGCTGGGCGGTGGCCCGCAAGCTGCCGGCCGTGCACAAGGTCACCCGGCTCCTCGGCGTCGAGTGGAACGTCGGCCGCACCGGCATCATCGCCCCGCGCGCCGTCCTGGAACCCGTCGTCATCGACGGGGTGACCGTCACCTACGCCACCCTGCACAACCCCGCCGACATCACCCGGCGCGGCCTGATGATCGGGGACCAGGTGTTCGTCCACCGGGCCGGCGACGTGATCCCCCGCGTCGAGGCACCGCTCGCCGACCAGCGGACCGGCACCGAGCAGCCCATTGCCTTCCCCGAGACCTGCCCCCGCTGCGGGGACGCGATCGACACGAGCGAGCAGCGCTGGCGCTGCGTGCGCGGCCGCAACTGCCAGGCGGTGGCCAGCATCCGCTACGCCGCCGGGCGCGACCAGCTCGACATCGAAGGACTCGGCGGCACCCGCGCCGTCCAACTCGTCGAAGCCGGCCTGGTCGCCGATATCGCCGACCTGTTCACCCTCACCCGCGAGCAACTCCTCGCCCTGGAGCGGATGGGGGACACCAGCACCGACAACCTCCTGACGGCGATCGAGACCGCCCGTGCCCGGCCCCTGAACCGGGTCTTCTGCGCACTCGGGGTGCGCGGCACGGGCCGGACCATGTCGCGGCGCATCGCCGCGCACTTCGGCTCCATGGCCGCGATCCGCGCAGCCGACGCCGACACGCTCGCGGCGGTCGACGGCATCGGTGCGGAGAAGGCGCGCGTCATCGTCGCCGAACTCGCCGAACTCGGCCCGCTGCTCGACAGGTTGATCGCACAGAACGTCGGCACCGCCGAGACCGCCCCGGCCGCCGTCGCCACCACCGGCACCACCGAAGACACGGATGAGGCCGGGCCCGCCGCGTCCGGCCCGCTGGCCGGCGAGGCCGTCGTCGTCACCGGCACCATGACCGGTGCACTCGCCGCGCTGTCCCGCAACGAGATGAACGAACTCATCGAACGCGCCGGCGGCAAGGCCTCGGGCTCGGTCTCGAAGAAGACCACCCTCCTGGTGGCCGGCGAGAAGGCCGGCTCCAAGCGGGCCAAGGCCGAAGAACTCGGCATCCGCATACTCACCCCCGAGCAGTTCGCCACCCTCGTCGCCGACTTGCTCCCCTGAGCCCGGTAGCTCGGCGGGCGCGGCAGCCCACCTGACGCTCCCTCGGGCGAGGGGAGTGGCGCGCCCGGCGCGCGTACCTCGTGGACGTCCGCCGCGCAGCCGCCGGAGCCGGAGCAGCGGGCCCGCAGCCCGCGTCTCCCACCCGCCGAGCACGCGCCCCCGGCCCCGACGGACTGCCGCTGTCCTGGTAGTGGCCGCTCCGGCAAGCGGTTCGGCCCGGCCGTCAGGCGGTGACCGGGCCGAACCGTGCGGGCCGCGGGCCTGGTGACCGTCGGATCGGACAGCGAGGGAAGGCCCTTCACCCTGCTGACCTTGAGCATGCCCGAGGTGTAGAAGTCCATCGACCGATCCTGCACCCAAGTACCAGGCAACGGAGGGTGATTGGCGAATCCTGCGGGGGATGGCCCCCACTGGCGGGCCAGCCGGCCGGCCGGACCCGTGTCCGGCACCGCCCCGCGCACCTCGTACGCGGGGCGGCGGCGGTTCGCTACGTGCGTCAGGGTGCGACCGGTCCGAACGGTGCGGAGCCGTCGGAGACTTCGGGTGCTGCGGTGTCTCCGCCGCCGTGGGGGGCGGCTTCGGCGGTGTGGCTGCCGGCGCCGCCGTTGAGGTCGCGGTGCACCACCGAGGCGAGCGCCTGGATCGTGTCGATCCCGTACTCCTCGGTGGCGTTGTCCTGGCTCAGGACCGCCATCCGGTAGTCCTTGTCCGTGCTGGTGAAGATGCCCAGGCTGTGCACCCGCCAGCCGTGGGTCGCCCGCGGCAGCCAGCCGTTCTTCACGTGCACTTGGACCGTGGCCGGCGCGCCGAAGGGGGCGCCCCAACGCTGGTCGGCCTCCACCTGGCTCATCAGGTTCAGGGCGTACGCCCTCCCATTAGGCGTGAGCACGTTCGTGTTGTCGGTGAAGACGTCCAGCATTTTCAGTTCGTCGGCCGCGGTGATCTGCGTAAGACCCCAGTAGCCATCGGCGCCCAGCTGGGTGTCCTTCATTCCAGCCAGCTGCAGGAAAGCCTGGAGCCGGGGCATTCCCAGGCTGTTCCACAGATTGGTGGCGGCGGTGTTGTCGGACGCCGTGATCATCTGCTGGAGGTTCTGGTCCTCCCAGTCGGTCAGGTACCGCATGTTCTCGTCCTCGGCGCGGCGCAGTACGGCGCCCATGATGGTCGCCTTGATGACGCTCGCCGAGTCGAAGTGGACGGTGGCGTGGTCAGTGCAGGACACGCCGGTCTTGGTGTCCGATATCGCGAAGGCCACGGTATCGGTGCGGCCTGCCAAGGCGCTTGAGAGGTCATTGGACAGGCGGGCCGCCAGCTGGGGGTTGTGCGCGGAGGTGCAGTAGGTCGGGGTGTTCTGCGGGGCGAGGGGTGCCGCCTGCGCGCCGGTGGGTACGAGGGACACCAGCAGCGCCGCTGCGCCGCTCGCGGTCAGGCTGGTGAGCGGGCGGCGTATGCGCAGGTGGTGGAAGGTTGTCATCGGGAAGGGATCCTTTCGGGGACGGGCGCAGCCGTCCCGGGTGCGGGGTCGGGCGGTCCGGTACCAGGACCCAGCGCGTACTGTCGCGGGTCGTGGTCTTCCGGCCGGTGGTGCGTTTCGGCTTCGGGTGGCCTGTGGTTCGACCGTCCGCGATGGCGTGGGCCGACCAGACGTGCCTTCGCCGTGACGGCGCCAGGTCGGCGTGAGTCGGCGCAAAGAGGCCTTCAGGCTCTCCTAGTTGGAGGTGCGTGGCGGCATGGGCCGCCTGGGGTATGGCACCCCAGTGCCCTGCCCGTCACCGGCCCCAGGGGTCTAATCCAGCGTCTGTGACAGCCGATTGAGAGACAGGCCAACTGCCACCGAAACGGTAGAAGTTGATTCCGCCAAGAACATGCGTCGGTCCACGTCGGCCCCCCAGGTCTGCAACGGCCTCCACCGTAGCGGTAGCGAATCTGCTGCACGCAGGCGGCCTGCCGGGTCCGATGCGATAGGGGAGGGCGTGGGTGAGGGCAGATCAACCCGGGCCGCTGTCAGCTCGGTTACGGGGCCCGCTGAAATTGGGGGACGAACCTTGGCCATTGTTCTGGCCCGCGGCGCTTACGGCCTGCGGCCGTCGACATCACCGACAGGCGTGCCTGCCAGCCGCGTTGGCCCGCGGTGGCGGTGCCTGGTCGTGGGTGCGGCGCCACGTTCGGGTGATGTTTGGGCTGCTTGGTTCGTGTTCGGGGTGTTGCGGCTGAATGGGGGGAGCGGGCCGTTACGTTGGGGTTTCCGGGTCCTGCGCTGGTGCCGTTGACGGGTGGGCCCGTGAGGGGTCGGCCTGGTATGCCGTGCGTCGGCCTTCATATCAAATGCATTGAAGGAGAGTCTGTGTTCTCGAAAGCCAAGAGGGCTGCCTTTTCCGTGGCTGTGGCGTTCGCTGCGGCCGCCGCGTTCACCGTCAGCGTGCCGAGCAGTAATGCTTACGCTATCGATCACGTCCAGTGCGTCGGGGGTGAGAACTTCTTGAAGATCTGGTCGCATCTCGACGACCGTCAGAGTGTCGACTGCTATGCGAACGCGGGGAAGACCGACTTCGGCGGGTGGTGGGTCGACGAGATCTCCACGGGCAACAACGATCTGATCTACTACGACGCCAACGGTGACTCGGTGAAGATCGAGCGCTGGCACGACATCAAGTTCCCGAACCGCCCGCCGAAGGTCGTGGCGATCCAGATCCTGTGACGGCTTGGCGCCCAGCCGGCCGGGAAGGATGATCCCGGCCTGCCGGGCGTTCTGCGCCAAGGCCAACTCCCACACCCACCGCGAGACTCGGGTTCGTTCCTACGCCACATCCGGCACGTCACCTCGGCCTGCCGCAAAATCAATCATCAGGCATGCTCCGGCCGGTCGCTATGCTGACATCACATCAGGTGGGCTGGGGTTTCATGGTCGTGCGGGTGTCGAGCCGGAGGTTTGGCGCGGGCGGGCGGGGGAGGGCGCTGACTGAGCCTGATGCACGAATGACGGACCACTCCGGGGGAGACCTGCCGCTCATGCGCCACCGCGCGATTCCATGCATGCTCGCCACCGCCATGGCGCTGTCCCTGGTCGCCGCCTGCGGGAGCGCCGGATCGAGACCCGGCAGCGACACCCGGGGCAGCGCACGGCAGTCGGCGCTAGCCGCACCGGCACGCCGGGCGTACGACCCACCCGCAGCCTTCGACGGCACCAGGGGAATCGCCCTACCGAGCGCGGCCCTGGGCAAGGTGACGATTACCGGCAATGTCCGAAGGCCGATACCCGTCGCACTGGACAGTACGACTGCCTATGTAGCGGCCACAGACTCCTTGCAGGCCGTCGACCTGACAACCGGCAAGGTCACGGGAACCCTGGGTCCGCGGAATCCGGCCGCCCGGCCGAGCAGCACGCTGTACGACGGCAACCCCGCCGACGCTCCGCTGATCGCCACTGTCGATGGGAAGACCGACGCCGTCGCCGCCTTCCTCGAGAAGGTTCCCGGCCAGGGAACCACGGCCGGCCACCTGTCCGTCGAACTGGCCGCCATGGACACCGGCACCCGGCAGGCCGCCTGGTCGCTGCTCCTGGACGTCCCAGACGGGGCACTCGACCCGTACTCGACCAGCCCTTCCGCCACGCTGCTGGGAGTGCACGGCGGTACCGCCGTCGTCGAGATCACCGACGGCTCCCACGGCACAGCGGTGGCCGTCGACCTCCGTACCCAGAAACCGCTGTGGCAGAAGGAGGCCTTCCTCCCCATGGCCCTGACCGGCTCCCAAGTGGTCGGCGTCGCTCTCAAGGACGCCAGCGGCATCGAGCAGAACGTGTCCGCGCTCGACATCGCCGACGGTCACCAAGTGTGGAGCCTGCCAAAAGACACCTACGGAACGACCATTGACGCTGCCGGCCCCACCATGATCATGGTCTCCGCCCGGGACTACGAGAGCGGCGCGAGCTCCGCGCAGCTGCTCGACGCTGCCACCGGCCACTCCGCACTCGACCTCGGTGGCGGCCTGGCAGGCTCCAGGTGCTGGTACGACGACCGTTCGGTCATCGTGTGTGCCACCGACAGCGCGACCGTCGCAGTCAACGCCACCGACGGGCATCCGCTCTGGAGTCTCCCGGACGACACCCACCATCGCGTCGCGCCCAAGGTGTCCGCGGCGTGGCACGGCCAGGTCTACGGCACCACCGAGAACGGTCCGGTGATTCTTGACGCCCGAACAGGAGCCGACCGCCCGGGCAGTCCCACGATCGCTCCGCTGCTGGTCAACGGGTACGTCGGACTGGCGCTGGGCGACAAGCAGTTCGAGCTGCTCGCCTACCCGACGACCGGCTGACCACCGGGCGCGCGTCTTCTGGTCAACGCTGCTGACATGCGCTGGGGCCGGGCCGCCCCGGCGCCGACCTCAGCGGCCTTGACCTCAACTGCGCTTGAGCTTCCAGGGTCGCCCGCATGATCTTCACTGAGAGGGAGCGCGAGTACCTCGTCGCCCAGCAACTGGCCCGATTGGCCACGGGCTGCCCCGACGGCCGTCCGCAGGTTCCCCCGGTGGGCTCCAGGCTCAACGACGACGGCACCATCGACATCGGCGGGCCCGCCATGGCCCGCAGTCAGACGTATCGCAACGCGCAGGCCCGCCCCGAGGTTTCGGTGCCGGTCGACGACCTGGCTACGGCCGATGACCCGGTCGCGGGCGGGTGGGGGCGCGGGTCGAGATCAGAGGCCAGGCCGGGGTGCTGACCGTCGACCTGCCACCCGTGGCACCCGACCACTTCAGCCGGGACATCATCCGCGTGCACCCCCGGAGGGTCATCACCTGGAACCTGGAGGAGCGGGGGGCTGCCGCCCGCGACATCGGGTGACGTGCCTCGCGGGCGGTCGCCGGGGCCTGTTCGAGGCGCTGCTCGGCTCGCCTGGCCCATTTCAACAGCTGATGGCGGATCTGACGATCCATCAAGGAACCTGTAAGGATGATCGATTGGCACTGGTTTTGCCCGGGCCGACCCCGGCGGCGGGTCTGCGGATCGCCGCCGCCGGGGTCGGTGCAAGGGGGGTGTCGGACCCTGCGTCAGCAGCTGCCGACCATGCCGCCGTGGGTCGACCAGACGGGGGTCCAGGCACCCGAGCCGTGCGGACGGTAGACGACGAGGTTGGCGTCGTCCTGCAGCCGGAGCCAGTTGGCGCTGGGGTTGCAGTTGAAGTTGGTGCTGCTGGACCAAACGGCGTTCTGGAAGGTGTCGTACACCACGAAGTTGCCGTCGTTCTGCATGATCGCCTTGCCCGGCGCGTGGCCCTGGGTGCTGGTCGACCAGAGGGCGCTGCCCCACTGGTCGTACTCGACCAGGTTGCCGTCGCTCTGGTAGACCAGCCGGTAGGCGCCGTCGGCGGAGACCATCTGGTCGCCGGGCAGCAGGCAGTTGCCCCAGTTCATGTGGTCCCAGTTGCTCGGGTTCTCCGAGCAGGCCCAGTTGTTGCCGGCGTCCGCCGAGGCGCTGGCCGCGGTGGTGAGGCCGACCCCGCCGGCCAGTGCCACTGCGGCGCCCGCTAGGGCGATACCGCGCTTGAGGTTTGCGAACCTGGACATCCCGGTGTCTCCTTTGTACTTGCGGCCGGCCCGTCCGGCCGTGACAACAGGTTCACAGGCTGCGATCTACGTGCGATGGACACCGGATCGACGCGGGAGCTGATGGTGCGTCAATTCACCGATCACCCGCTCATCCTGGTCGGCTGCGTGGGAGGCATGGTGGCCGGGTCCTGCACGCCGCCGCGGCATGCCGCAGTTGTCGACTGCGGCCCGGCAATGCCGTGCGGGTCCCCCACCCCGTTGATCCAGTCAGCTCGCCTGCAGTCCAGCGCAGATGGTCGACTGACCGTCAACTCCCGTGCCGACCGCCGCGGCAAGGAGCAGTTCCGCGTCCGCCTCCTCGCCCCGCAGGGCGGCCACCTGGTGACGGACCGCATCTCCCCGGCAACCACCGTGACCGTCCGATAACCACTGCCGGCCGGCCCCGAACGACAGCGGCCCGTCCCTCGCAACATCAAGGGCAGGGCCGCCGTTGTTCGGGCGAGACTCTGCTCTGGGCTGGGGGTTGGAGTGATGGCGGAGCTGGGAGTTCGCGGGTTGGGTGAGAGCGTTCGGGTTGGGGCGGGTCGGATGGGTCAGCCGTGGAGTAACCCGCCGTCAGCGTCCCGCCCCACCCACGTCGGCGTCGAAGGACAGCGCCACGAAGCCCTACCACTGCGAGCCAGCCCAGTTCCGAGCCGCTGAGCAGTGGTGGTTTGCCGAGGCATCGCGTTCGCCCGATCTCGTTGTCGTCTTCACGTACAGTGCAGCCAAAGGGGGTTCGGGTCTGTGTTCGCAAAGCGGATCCTGGATGCCCGCTGCACGTGCCAAGTGTCGAACCGCAGGGCTGTGCGTCGCGCGCAGGTGCTCGGCGGGGGCACCCAGGTGCCTCAGAGAGGTTGTTGCCCACGTGGAGGCAGTCGTCGAGAGCGTTGACATGTCGCGCGATGCGCGGCTGGCGGCTTACAGTGCCGTCTCCACGGCGCTGGCCCTGTGCAGTGATCGTGAACTGCGCGACCTCGTGGCTGCGGCTGAGCCGATGGGATCCGGTATCGGCGGGACATCGGCGCTGTTGGACATCGGCGGGACCCCGGTCTTCGTCAAGCGGGTGCCGCTGAGCGATCTGGAAAGGCAGCCGGAGAACGTCCGGTCCACGGCGAACCTCTTCGGGCTGCCTTCCTTCTCCCATTTCGGTGTCGGGGTCATCGGGGGGCCGGGCTTTGGGGCCTGGAGGGAACTGGCCGTGCACACCATGACGACGAACTGGGTGCTCGCACAGGACTATGAGGGCTTCCCGTTGATGTACCACTGGCGGGTCCTGCCGCACCCCGGGCAGTCGCTTCCCGAGGAACTGGCCGACGTGGAGAAGGCTGTCACCTACTGGGGAGGCGGATCGCAGGTGCGCCGCCGGATCGAGGCTGTGCGAGATTCCTCGGCGAGCATCGCACTGTTCCTGGAGTACATCCCGCAGAACCTGCACCACTGGCTGGGTACTCAGGTCAAAGCCGGGGACGAGGCGGCCGAGAGGGCCTGCGCCATGGTCGTGAGGCAACTGCAGGCTGGGACCTCGTTCATGAACGCCCGCGGTCTCCTGCACTTCGATGCCCACTTCCAGAACATCCTGACCGACGGTGAGCGTCTGTTCTTCGCGGACTACGGCCTCGCGATCTCCTCCCGGTTCGACCTGTCCAAGGAAGAGGCCGACTTTTTCACCGAACACCGGACCTATGACCGTTGCTACTCCGTCACACATCTGGTGATCTGGCTGGTCACCGCCCTGTACGGGTACAGGGGGGAGGAGCGCAGTGCGTTCGTGCGCGCATGCGCCCAAGGGGAGCGCCCGAAGGGGATTCCGCCGCAGGTCGCGGCGATCCTCACCCACCACGCCCCGCTCGCCGCGGTGATGACGGACTTCTACCGCAAGTTCCAACTGGAGAGCAGGCAGACCCCGTATCCGATGGAGGAGATCGGCCGGATCGGCGGGTTGGGCAGCTCGTCCATCGTCTGATGGACGGGTGGCCATCAGACGTCAGCGCCTGCGGCAGGCTGTGGCTGCCCTGATCTACTTCTGCCGATCGGCCTGCCTGCCTTGCCTGTTGCCACCGCGCGCCCGATAGTCCTGACCGCCGCAGAGCGGCACCGGCTGAGGAAGGCCGCCCACGGTCACAGGACCGAGTACCGGGACCGGGTGCGGGCGCGGATCGTGCTCCTGGCGGCACGAAGGCCGCCGACCGGCAGGCCGCGGCATTCCCGAACGCGGTCCTGGTACACACCCCGGTCCACGCCTCATGGCTGAACCAAGTGGAGATCTACTTCTCCGTGGTGCAGCACAAGGTCGTCTCACCCAACGACTTCACCAACCGACCCAGGTCAGTGACCGGCTCCGAGACTTCGAAGACCGCTACAACGCCACGGCACAGCCATTCCAGTGGAGGTTCACCACCTCCGACCTGGACGATCTGCCGGCCAGACTCGACCGGCACACCACCGATCACCAGGAAGAATCCTCCGCCGCCCAGCCAGACTGATCAACCCCCGAAGGACTTCCCGAGCCGACCACTTAGTCAGAGAAGTCTTGGGTCATCCACACCGTGCCTGAGGAGTCGTGCAGCAGCTCGATTCCGATGTGTTGGAAGGCGGGGTTGAGGATGTTGCGACGGTGGCCGTCGTTGGGTGGTTGCTCGGCGAGCATGTCTTTGGTGAGGCCGACCGCCATGTTGGCTATCGCGTCCGTGGTGTCGGCGGTTGGGCCGCCGTCGCCGATGTTCTCGCCCGCTGTGCCCCACTGCACGCCGCCGGCATGTTCGCGGTCGCCGAAGGCGGGTTCGCCCGGGCACTGGTGTTGCAGGCCGCAGCCGGCGGCCATGGTGCGGTTGTGCGCGTTCGCGCTGGTCTGCAGGCCGGAGAGTATCTGGAGCGGGGCGACGCCTTGGGCGGCACGTGCCTGGTTGATCAGCGTGAGTACCTGGTTCGCCGCCGTGTCCAGGCCGCCGGCCGGGCCGGAGTCGGAGGTGGCCGTCGGGGTGGCCTGTGGCGGCGATGGAACCGCGGGCGGGCTGCTTGGAGCCGCGGTGGCCGTGGCGGAGCGCTGTAGCGGAATGGTGCCGGCGGACGCGCTGGGCAGCCGGCTCGGTCCGGTGGTCTGCGGTGCGGGCGCCGTCACCGGCGCGGCCGACTGGCTCGGCGTCACCGGCGCGGTGCTGGTCGGCGTGGCGCTGGTGGGCGTGGTGTTGGTGGGCGTATCGCTTGCGGGTAGCGGCGCCTGCGGTGCGGCCGCTGTCCTGTCGTCCTGCGGGCCATAGGAGAACAGCACCTTGCTCCCGATCACCGCGGTGGTCGCCGTCGCGGCTACCGCGACCAGCGCGAGCAGGGGTTTCGCGGCGGACCCGGACCTTGCCCGGTGCCGGCCGTTGTCGGCCCGCCGGTGCGACCCGCTGCTTGCCCGGTGTGCGGACGGGCTCGGCGCATGCCGGTCTGTCAGTTCCTCGGTCGTGTGCTGCGTCATCTGTTCTCCTCCGCTGGACGGTCCTTCGAGACAGGAGACGTTCGCTCGAGCGGCGGATAACGAAAATCGCGCGAATGTTTTGGGGACTGCCGGCGGTAGCGGTGCGGCAGCCGGGCCGCGTCCGGCGCGTCGGCCATGTGGCCACCTGGGTCTCTCACCCGCCAGGCAGTGGCCGACCGCCTCGAGCCGCGACCGCGGCAGCCGCTCGACCGCATCCGCCCGGCCCCGGCCCTTCCCCGGCCCAGCGCCGGCCCCGGCCCGCTCACCGGCGCGAGCAGAAGCAGCGGTTCCTCGCCACCGTGCTCGCACACCTGCCCCCAGGTCAGAACCGGGCGCCCGGTTGCGGTGTGTGCGGCGGACAGCAGGCGGTACAGCCTTGCCCGGTCGGCCGCATGCGCTGCGAGCAGTGTGATGCGCAGCGGGTGCTCGGCGACGTGGGCGCTGCGGCGCACCGGTGTGTGCGCGCCCGTATTGAACACGCTGCGGTTCGGCGCGGACCGGATCGACGGCGGTTGCCTGGGGCGGACGGCATCAGGCTCGGGTGCACCGTCACCTCCCGGGTACGGGCAGTCCGCTCGAAGGTGTTGGCATCAAGTCCACTGGGAGCTCGCGCCCGGGCCGGCGAGTACACATCCGGCGGCGAGCTTGATTCCCGCGACGGCCCCGCTCGATCGTGCGGCGGGCCGCCGGGGTCTGCGGGTGGAAGAAGGCGGAGCCGTGGTCGCCTTCGATCACGGTGATCGTCCCGCCCGGCCGCAGCACCCGCCGCAGCGCCGCCAGGCCGGCTTCCGGATCGGGCAGGTGCTCCAGCACGAAGCACAGGAAGACGTGGTCGAACGCGCCGTCGGGCAAGGGCAGCCGGTGGAGGTCTCCTTGGTGCCAGGTGACGTCGGCGGCGGGCGCCTTGGCCGCGACCCGGGCCCGGGCCGCGGCCAGCGACTGTGCCGAGAGGTCGGCCGCCGTCAGCAGCACGCCAGCGCTGGCGGCCGGCAAGTGCACCGTCTGCGCGCCGACGCCGCAGCCCGCCTCCAGGACCCGGCTGCCCGCCGGGTAGGCGGTGCCTGCGTGCAGCAGTTCGGCGAGGGTGTCCGCCTGGTCGCCGAGGCGCTGGGTCTCGGTCTGCGAGTAGCCGCGGACGTTCCAGTCAGGCCGCCGAACCGCCGGCGCCGACCGCCCCCTGCCGTCAGTCTTCGCCCGTGACCTGGCCGCCGACGCCGACGCCGACGCCAACGCCGGCGCCGACTCAGGACGCCGGTTGTGTGGCCGAACAGCAGGCCACCGCAGCGGCCTCGGGCAACCTGCCGTCGGTTGGCAGCGGCACCACCATCACTGTCCCCGTCATCGCGCGAACGCTGCATCAGTATGCGGCCGACCTCCAGCACGGCGCCGGCGTGGCACTCGACACCCAGGTGAAGAACGCTCTCAACTCCATGGCCACCGACGCCCGTGTCATGGCCGCCGATGCGGATGCACACGACGGTGACTCCGTGCATCGCGAGAGCCATCAACTCTTCGACATCGACGCCCAGACGCTGGCGAAGGTCTGCGGCTCCGCCGCCAGCGCCTAAACGGCCTGACCCTGGCCCGGGCGGGGGCCGGCATCGGCGGGCTCAGGGCCGTCGGCTGAACAATGCCCTCGTCCGTGGCCTGCTCGTCGCGGCACTGCGGACCGGCGCCTGCTACCAGTGGTGTTGAGGCGCCCGCGGGCGTGCCGGGGGCGGCTGTGTGCGACTGCCACAACTGCGGTCCCTCCTGTGGTGGTTGTGGCGCCTGAGCACTACGCACCGATCCCGACCCGGCCCCGGCCGCCGTCGACGGTGGGGTAGCGCCTATCGGGCGAGACGGTCAGTACAGGACTTCGCCCATGGGGGAGTCGTCGCCGGTGACGTACGCGCGGATCGCCGCCAGGTACTCGCCGCGGCTGACCCGGCCGTCGCCGTTGGTGTCCAGCGCGTCGAAGGCCGCGTCGGCGTTGTCGGCCGGATTGCCCAGTGCCTGGCGCAGCATCGTGAACTCGGACCGCTGGAGGGCGCCGTCCTGGTCGGCGTCGGCGAGGTCGAACAGGGCTGCGAGGGCGTACCGGCAGACGTTGTCGAACTTGTCCGCGTCCACCCAGGCCGCGTACTCCTCGTAGGTCAGCACGCCGTCGCCGTTGGCGTCCATCGCGGCCCAGGCCCGTTCGCCCGTGGTGCGTGCGGCGATGACCAGGGGGTCGTCCTGCGCACGCCCGGTGGCCTGCCGGGCCCGTTCGATCCGGACGAAGTAGTCGTGCCTGGAGGCGGTTCCATCTCCGTCGGTGTCCAGCATCGCGTAGATGCGGCCCTTCGGGGTCGTGGGGTCCGCCGGGGTTGCCCGCGGTTCGGGCGGGGAGAGCGACATGTCCTGTCTTCCTTCACGTGCGGTGTGTACCCGGTCGGCGGCACTGTTTCAGTGGGTGAGGCGGAGCACGAGGGTCGAGTCGAGGGCGGTCTCGCCTGCCGGGGTGCCGCAGCCGGTGCCGGAGCTGGTGCCCACGGCGTTGATGGTGTCGTTGGCGAAGCGCGTGCTGTCTGCGGTGACAAGGCCGCTGACGACCAGTGAGGCGGTGCCGTTCACCTTCACGACATCGGTCTTGTCGAACCTGAAGGTGGAGGCGGTTCCGTCGGTCCAGTGGATGGTCGTGGTGGACGTGTCGCCGTGTTCGTCGCCGGTGCATTCCGTGGTCGGCATGGTGACGGTGCGCTCGAATGTCCCGGCGGCCACGGGCGCGCCGGCAGTGTCCACACATGTCACGGTTCCGGTCATGGCCAGCGTGTCGCCCAGAGGGAGGTTGATACCTCCTGGATCGACTGCGGTGGCGAAGACGCCGTGGGCGTTGAGCACGCATGTGGCATCGGTCGTAGGAGCGGCGGAGTTGGCGTGGGCCGAGGCGCCGGCGAGCAGCGGCGCGGCGGCGAGCAGAGGGGCGCAGGCCAGCAGGGCACCGCGGGCAGCGATCTTCATGGTGTCGGGTTCTCCCGGTATCTCTGGTTGGCGCGTTGATGGACCTCACCGGGACAACGACTCTCGAAGGCACCGGTTGCGGGCTACCCCGTTGCACGGAGTTGACCCGCGCCCGATGGTTCGAGCGGGCGCGGGCGGGCGACCGGCATGTTGGACGACCGCGCCGGGCCGTTGGCCGACGGCTGGCCCGCCTGGGCGCCGGACGCGTCCTGGCCGCTGCCGAGTTGCCAGCCGGCGCCGACGACCCGGCCACCCGATGGTGACGGGCTGGTCCGGGATCGCGTGTGCGCGGTCCCGGACCACGGCGGCGGTGTGCGTGATCCGGCGTGGACGGCCGGGCGAGGACGAGCCGTTCCGCCCCCGGCGCCTGGTCTTCACCGCTCACCTGTCGCCTGGCCTCCACCGCATCATCGTCCGCGCCGAGCAGGACGACCCGGACCAGGTGCCGGTGGTGTGGCTGCCGCTGTCCGACGCGGCCGCCCTCTACCTCTACCTGGCCATCGGTGCAGTCCTCGACCAGCCGGCCCGGCCCGACACCACCAGCGTCGGCCCGCTGCTGCTCCCGGCGATGACCGGCGCCTCCTACCGGTGGTGCTGAGCCGACGTCCCTGTGACTGTGCCTCGTAGCTGGCCAAGGGCACCGAGTGGTGCGGCCTCCTCGTCGCAGTGGCCTCTGTTCTCCCAGGTCAGGGGCCGTGGCCCAAGCCAGCCCGCGTCGGCGACACCTCTTCTGCAGCTCTTCTGCGCGATAGCCGTGAAGAGGAACCGGTTTAGTCCGGGCGAGGCCGGGCGAAGCGGGGCCAGGCCCCGCTGGCCGGTCTTCCGGCTGGACGCGCCTGCTGTTGACCGACGGTTGGGTCACCCGAGCCGAGCGCCTGGTCCATCGCCTCGCATTGGGCGGACACGTCGCTGGTCAGTTCGGGCAGAACGGTGGTCGGTGTGGGGTGGGGATCGAGGGCGGGCGGTGCGCTCAGCTCGACGCTGGTGAGGTCGGCACCGACTGCGGCACGATGCCGAAGCAGGGGAAGGTCTGGATCACCGAGGCCCGCATCGAGTGGACCCACCGAAAGGGCGGCCGTTGCTACCCCTGCCACGCCAAGCGCCAGGCCGACACCGCCTGCCGCCAGGACCGGGAAGGGCGAGGCCGGCGGCCGCCAGGCCGATTCGCAGGTGTGCCTCGCGGGTGCACGGTTCCTCGACCCAGCCGAGCCGGCAGTGGTTGCAGACCCTGTAGTCGACTTCGATGCGGGCTTCGCCGTTGGGGTAGGCGTTGCGGCAGCGCCACGCGGAGCGCAGGGGTGAGGGCGTGTCCTGCCAGGGGGCCTGACTCGGGGGTGGTGTAGGGGTCGTGGCGCCGCCCGAGACGGCCGCGGGTGCGCCCGCGCGGGGCTGCCCGCAACGGTTCGTGTCCGGAGGTCGCGGCCGATCTCGTGCGCCTGGGAGTGGAGGCGCGCTTCACCGCCCGCAGATCCTCTGCTGTTGTCGTGTGCTGCAGCCTGCCCGGCCGGCCGGTCCGACGAGCTTCCCGCTGTTCATGCTCTGCCCGCGGGACGAACGCCCGGGGGCTCTGCTGCAGCTGTGGGCCGACGAGGCAATCGATCTGATGCGCTTTCGGGAATGCGTGGGGGCACGAGGATGGCATTCCGCGACGCTTCAGCGAGTCATTGACTGCGGAGAGTAGTGACCGGGCTACCGTGGGTCCTGCCAGTGTGATCGTCAGACCGCTCCGTGCCGTCGTCCCGGTGTCGGGGCGGGCCACTGTGGCCGAAAGGGAGTACCCATGCCATTCGTTTCCAGCCGCTCTCGCCTGCGCAGGGTCCTTGTGGCGATGTGCGGGACATCCGTGCTGATCGTTCCGTCTGCACTGGCCGGCTCCAGTGCCGCTGCCGCGCAGACGCCTTCACCCAGTAGCGCCTTCGGTGAGGGTGCGGTCATCACGGTGACGACCGCTACGGTCGGCTCGCCGGGGAATCCCGCGGTGGGTGTCGTCCCGTTCACCGACGCCGTCTACCGGTCCTGCGCCGACGCCCCCAAGACACCGAGTGACTGTCTGATGGTCGGAGGTGTCAGCTATCCCTATGAGATCGGGCAGCTCGAGGTCACCGTCGAACAGTGGGTGGCGTTCCTGAACACGGCCGATCCGGGCGGACGCGACCCGCATGGCCTCTACGACGAGACCGAGAGCTCGACACTGTGGCCGAAGTACGGCCAGATCAACTTCTCTGCCGGGGCCGGCCGGGGCCGGCACTATTCGGTGGCGTACCCGGAATGGGCGGATAAGCCGTACGGATTCGCGAACTTCCTGAGGGCGGCGCGCTTCGTCAACTCGCTCTACAACGGTCGGCTGGTCTCCAAGACCTCCAGCAGCAGCGGTAGTTTCCACTACGTCAGCTACCAGGTCCACCTGTCACCGCGTACCGAGGGCGGGATGTACGACCTCGCTCGCCCGGAGGCGACGCGAGCCCACGGTACCGGCTTCGTCATTCCGAGCCAGGATGAGTGGATCAAGGCGGCCTACTTCGACCCGAGCGGTGGTGGTACCTACTCGTACTGGAAGTACCCGACCAACCCGGGAGTCTTCGGCGACGGCGACGCGACCGCTCCGCACCCCACCGTTCTCAACCCCGGCACCGGTGATGTCACCAACGCGGCGACCCAGCCGCTGGCCTCCTACCACGCAACGGGCCAGCCCGCACCGAGTTGGTGCCCGGCGCAGGTGCAGCCGCAGGAGTGCTCCAGCGTCAACCCGATCGGGCTCGACCCGCGCGCCTACGCCGACCTCTACCAGGGCAGCCTCAGTACGGTCGGCCAGGCGAGGAGCACATCGCCGTGGGGCACCCTGGACCAGGGCGGCAACGCGGTCGAATGGACCGACACGATCACCGCGCCTCCGTCCGGACGGAACTCCGTGCGGGTCTGGCGGCGGTTGCACGGTGGAATCTCCAACGCGTCGGCCTACCAGATGTGGCCTTCGGCAGTCGGGATGCAACCGCAGGACAACGTGTTCTTCAACCACACCTATCCGTGGCTGGGCATCCGGCTCGGAGTCGTCGGCGACCTGACGCCCCGCCAGCAGAACTGAGCAGGGGGGTCTGACGGCGGGGCCGGGGCCGGGCGACTGGCTCTGCGGGTGTCGGCGGCGACGCTGCACGCCGCTCCCGCCCAGCACACCCCGCCGATCACGCCAGGCCGACGACGAAGGCGAGGATGGTGAGGGCGGGTTCGACGGCCCCGAGCACCAGCTGCTCGGCGACGTCCGCAGCAGGTCCGCCGCCGGGCGGCCGGGATGACCCTGGAGGCCACCGAGCAGGCCCGGAGCGGGTCCGGGACGACGAGCGCCATGCCGACCGGTACGCTGATACGGGCGACGAGTCGGCCGTCGCCACTGCGGCCGCCGCCCGCACCGAGTGGCAGCGTGTTCGCGATCAGAACGCCAGCACCCTGACGAAGCGCTACGACCCGGACCACGACCTCGCCGTCCAGCGGGCGCTGTGCGTCGAGCGCCACCGCCGCGACACAGCCGACCGCGCCACTGAGGCCGCCTCGCGCACCGCCGCCTGGCCGGCCTCGCGGCCAGACCGCTATACACAGCCCTCGACCGCACCGGCCGCTACGCGCTGACCCGACGCCGACCACCAGGCCGTCCGCCGAACTCACCCAGCATCTCGACCCGGCTATGCTGCGCCAGGCCATGGGCCGGCTGGGAGCGCGAGGGAGTGTGCTCCGTCGGCGCTTGCCTAGTTGGGCCAAGCGGGGTCGCGTGGCGCGAGGCGGAGGTGGGCTCGCGCGCCTCGGCAGAATCGCCGGCGATCGACCTGGAGTTGGCCAAGGCGGAGCTCAGACAGCCGTCCTGGAGGGATTCGGGACGTCTCCGGTCCGAACGCGATCAGCCGCTACGCCTCGGGCACCTCGAGCTCGCCTTCGAGGCGCCGCCCATAGAAGTGACACGAAACTCGGAACGGTCAAGGCGCCCTTACCCACGGTGGACTTGAAACGCGGCTGTGTGCTGCGGGGCGTCCGGCCACACGTGCCGCAGGGTCCGTTCTGCCCAGTCATCGGGTATGTCGGAGGTGGCGATATACCGTGCGTAGAACGAACCGATCAGCATGCTGGCGAGGACGTCGGGGTCTGCCGAGTCCGGCAGTTGCCCGGAGCTGATGCCCTCGGCCAGGGCCTGGTGCAGCGCTTCTCGGCGCGGTTCGACCAAGCGGTGTCGGAAGGCGGCGAGCAGTTCCGGATGACGGTGCTCCTCGGCCAGCAGCGTGCCGACCACCGCCATGGAGTTGCTGCGCAGCAGGTTGGCACGGAAGTTCCGCAGGACCGCGAGGGCGCGGCCGCGGGGCGGCCCTGACTCGGCGGGCATGCTCTCGACCCGCAGCGAGTCGATGACCGCGACGGCCATACTGGCCTTGCCAGGGAATCTGCGGCGCACGGCAGGGACTGTCGTGCCGGCGGCGGCTGCTACCGACTCCAGGGACATCCCGGCGTAGCCGGCCTCGCGGAGCTGCTGCTCGGCCGCTGCCAGGATCGCCCGGTCCAGCGCGGGGTCTCTCGGCCGTCCCGCAGGCCGGGCTGTGACAGGGCTCACTGGACATCCTCCTGGCGAACATTATATTCTGATGCCCTATCATAACGTAAATATCCCAGGGGGCTTCCTGTGACCACCGATCCGATCCCTCCGACCGCGGTCGTCCGCGTCTCGCGCGGCAACTTCGATCCCGCCCGGTTCCCGGAAGTCCAGGAGGCGACCGCGACGATCAGCAGCTTCCTGATTCCGGCCATCAAGGAACTGCCCGGCCTGATCAGCTACCACTGGGCTAGCTCGCCCGACGGCTCGTTGGTCAACGTCAGCATCTGGGAGTCCGACGAGCACGCGGAGCAGATGAGCCGACTCAAGGAGATGATCGTGGATGCCCGGGCGATAACCGAGAAGGCCGGCGTCACTTTCATCCCCATCGTCAACTACCCGATCGACTGGACCATCTGACCGCTCACTCGGAGTAGTTGGCGGTCCATGGCCCACAGGCGGCCGGGGGTGAACACATCACAGGCAGCGGGGTCACGCTGATCGTGGGATTTGACGTGCTTGCGTGGATTGAAGACGACGGACAGGTCCCGCGGATTCGCGAAAACCACAGGTCACGGGATCGCGATATGACACCCGATCACGGATCCGACAGCGGGGGAGCTGACTGGCCAGTTCAAGCCGGGAGACTCCGGGCATCTGCCGCCGAAGATGGCGCTTTCGAGCACCGATGCGCTGGTTTTTCTCGGGTTGCCGACGCCGGTCAGGTCGTCCCGCAGGAGCGGTTAGCGATCTTGCACCGTGAGGAGCTGCGTCACGTCGTATCCCTGGCGTGGAAACCCGGTGGCCTGGGGCCACGTCCTCGACCAAGAGCACATGGATCCTGCGATCGTGGTGGGACTGAGTGCGGGCGATGCGGTCACGGTCGCGGGGCGTGGAACGGGAGTAGCTGAAGCTTCGCCAGGGGGAGTGGCTGCTCGGCATCCAGGGCCTCCTCGTCGAGCTCGTACTCTTGTCTCGTCGGCCTCGTACAGGGCGTCGAGGTATTCCCAGAGATCTTCTCCGGCTGCCTCGCGGCGGTTCCTCCTCTTGCCGGTGATGGAAACGCGAGTTCGGATGCTCCGAAGAGCTGCGAGCCTTCCAGGGCGGATCCTGCCGGTCGCCCTCACCATCGCGCTCGGCTCCCTCGGCGGCGTCGCGCTCGCGACCCGGCGCGGCACCCGGGCCGTGGTGTCCACTGGACTCCTGCTGCTGGGCAGCTCGTTCGTGTGGATCGCCACATCACCGGCGTTCATGGCCTACCCGCAGATCGTCGGCCAGATGGTGCTGCTCGGCCTCGGCCTCACCACCGCCCCGGCCACCGAGTCGATCCTCAGCGTGCTTCCCCCGGCCAAGGCCGGCGTCGGTTCGGCGGTCAACGACGCCACGCGGGAGGCCGGAGGCACCCTCGGCGTGGCGGTCCTGGGCTCCGTCTTCACCTCGCTCTACGCCGCCCGGCTGACCGACACCTCCTTCGCGGGCCTCCCCCAACAGGCCGTGTCCGCCGGCAAGCAGTCGGTGGCCGCAGCCCTGGGCAGCGCCGCGACCCTCGCCCCAGCGGGTGAGTCCAGGCTCCTCTCCGATGTGCAGAACTCCTTCATGTACGGCTTCCACCTCGCCTGCGTCGTGGCCGCCGCCGTCTGCCTCCTCGGCGCGATCGGAGCCAGGCTGGCCCTGCCTGGCCGAGCCGCGATCGGCCCCGCCCCGCACCATCCCGCAGACGTGGATCAAGCAGACAAAGCCGGGCGGCCTGATCCTGGCGCCGTTCGGCACCCACTACTCCAACGCCGGCGCCCTGGTCCGCCTCACCGTCCACGCCGACGGCACCGCCACTGGGCCGTTCCTGCAGCCGGTGGAGTTCATGAAGATGCGCTCCCTACGCCTCGTCTGGCCGCAGAACCCCGCCGACGGCGGCACCGTCGCCGAGCACACCATCACCGCCACCCTGCCCCCGCACGGCAAGACGGCGGCCACACCTGGTACGCCATCTCCGGCCACCACAGCGGACTGCCCGGTGACAACGGCACGGGCTACTACTACGACGGCCAGAACACGTCGGGCGGGCCGAACTACATGGCCCGCGTGACGATCGACGCCACGAACGGTCTCGGCAACTGGACCAACATCGTCCACACCGCGGCCGTCTGACCCACCGACTGCGGCAGACGACCGGACGCATCGGCCCGACGGGCCGACGGGCCGATGCACCGCCGCCAGGGGCGCGTGGTGGGCCGGGCGGTGGGCCGGGGGCTGGTGTGGTGGCCACGGCCGCGGGCGCGCCGGCGAGCGCCAGGGTGGCTCCAGTGGCCGTGACCGCCGCAGTCGTAACGATCGGCGACAGGCTTGCGGCGGCCTCGTTGAGGATGGCTTCCGCCTCGGCGAGGACCGCGAGTTCGGCGCTGCCTTCGATCTCGGTGGCCATGGCGGCGGCCGCGGTCCCGGCTTCGGCCACGATGGCCGCCTCGCCGCCGGCCGCTGGCCGCGTCCGAGGCACCGAGCGTGAAGATCGTCAGGCCGATCCCGACGCCGGCGACGATGCCGGCGACGGCGCCGGCGTCCTCCAGCGTCGAGCGCAAGTCGTCGAGGCTTGCGCATACGCTTCGCAGGCCGTGCCGAGCTTGAAGGCGGCGTTGGTGATGCTGTTCAGAAGCGGGCCCTGTGTGGCGCAACCGTCGTGCATCTTCGCCCAGGACGCGGCGAAGCCGTCGACGGCCGTTGAGGTACTGGACGCGGTGACGGTCTGGACCCGCTTGTCGCCTTCGAGACCGAGGGTGCTGACGAGCTCGGCCAGCTTCTTCCAGTCCGAGCCGGCCTGGCGGAGTTTGCCGGGGTCTCCTTCAGGCCAGAACTGCGCGACGATTTCGTCGACGACGGAGTTGTTGTGGCCGACCGCCGAGGGGATCTGCACGTTGAGCGGCTCCTCATCGCACCCCGGGCTGCTGGACGCCGGCAGCTCGTAGGGCCGCATCAGGTTCGCCGCGACATCGGCGTCCGTCTCGATGTAGTTCATGGCCATCGAGTAGAGGCCGTTGGCGGTGCCACCCAGCTGCGCGACGGCTCGTCCGACCGCGGTCACCACGGCCTGCGCGGCGGGCTCGTACTTGGCGGCGAAGGAGTGGCCGGCATCGTCGTCGTCGGCCATGCCGGCAGCGTCGTCCATCGAGCCGATCAGAGCGCGATGGACCTGAAGGGACGCCCAGTTCTGAAGATCGGTGAAACCCGCCGAGGCGACGAGCATGTCCGTCGGTACGACGTGAAATCCCCCTGCCACGAGCACAACCCCCAAAGTGCGTGTGCGCATCCAACCCCAGAGAGTAATACCGTTCCCTGACATAGGCCCGCCAAGTCCAACGACACGCCGCCCGTGAACCACGGGTCCAGCCCGTGCCAGCGCTGTGCTCGAGGATCCGCGGCGGGCCTGGCTCAGGGCTGGGAAGCGTGGAGCGTGAAGTCCCCTACTTGCCCGCGATGGTTCGACATCGATCGAAAGGTGCTGTGATGGCGAGGGAGTACGGCTGGTTGCCCCCACTGCGAGCGGGTCGGCAGCCAGCCGGCTTGGCGCTGCTGCGCCGGCTCGACGATGGTCGGGCACCCCGGCTGTGCCGCGTCTCGGGAGCGCCAGGCAGCGGCAAGTCCCACCTCGTCACCTGGCTGGACACGGTTTGCCGTTCCCCTGACAGTCCGACGCTTCCCGCTGCCGCCTTGTCGATGGCCGGCCTCAGTGTGGAGGGCGCGGTCTGGCTGATGGGACGCCAGTTGGGCTGCTGCGCGCAGACCACGGACCAACTGCTGAATGAGCTCGGTACGTCGCCGGTGCAGCGCCTGCTGCTGGTGTGGGATGTGGGTCGAGCGGTGGATCCGGCGGGGATCGCCGCAGGGCTGCTCGTCCCCCTGCTGTCGCTGCCAGGGGTGCGCATCGTGGTGGAGGCAGCCACCGGCAGCGCCGAGGAGAGGACGCTTGCCGCCGGCGACGCGGCGGTACTGGATCTGGACGATCCCGGTTGGACCGACCCGGGGCGCTTCGATCGCTGGTACGGGCGCCTGGCCGGGAGTTCGCCGTTCACCGCCCAGCAGGTGTATCCGAGTCCGGGCTTGGCGAAGCTGGCCGCCGCCGTGCCGACGGGTTCACCGTCGGACCGTGGTGTCGTCGAGGCCTGGTGGTCGGCAGTGCCCCAGGAGGTGAGACCTACGGTGCGGGCACTGGCGCTGGCTGACAGGCCGGTCACACCTGCGCAGTGGGCCATGCTGCCTGGGGCGGATCGAGTGCAGCAGGCGGAGCGGTGGCTTGCGTTCAATGCGCTGGGGGACGGCCGCTGGTTCATACCCGGCGGCCCCCTGCGGGATGCGGTGCTGGACGGAGTGGATGTCGACGATGCGGGGCTGGCCCGCCGGTTGGCCGTCGGGCTGGCGCAGCCGATCGGCCGCAGCCAGATGTTTCTCGGGGCGGACGAGGGCGTGCTCGGTGTGCTGCTCGGGCATGCGGTGCGCGGTGGTGTGGCTCAGCCGTTGCTGGACGACCCGTTGTTCCTGGTGAGTGCCGAGCCGCGCGCGGTGGCCGCGGCCTTCGCAGCGCAGCCTGACGCGCCTTTGGCTGCTGCTTGGATGCGAGCCGGGCCGGCGCTGATCGACGAGCACCAGGTCGCCGTGCGGGCGAGCGTGCTGGATGCCCATCTCCTCGGCACCGCCGGTGTCGGCAGGCTGCCGAACCTTCCCAAGGCTCCGTGGCGGGGTAACTGGGCACACTGGCGGGAGCGTTCGGCACCGCCGCTGGCAGCGATCGCGGTCGGCCAGGGCGCCTTGGCCGGCCGGGTGTTGGTGGCTGACGTCGACGGCACCCTGGTGCTGCTGGACCAGGACTCGGGTGAGCTGGTCGGAGCTCCGTGGCCTTCCGCGCCGGCCGGGCTTCGCTCGCTCGTCTGCCTGGCTGATGGAACGATCGCGGCTCTGGATGGCGGTCAGGCCGGGGTCGAGGCGGCGGTGCGGGTGCTGTCCGGCCCCGACGGGCCGGCTCTTGCCGGTCTCAAGGCCACTGCGCTGGCCGCCGTGCCGGCTATGGGGGACAGTTCTGGGGCGGTGCACTGGCTCGGCGAGTCGAGTGCGCAGGCGCAGATGCTGCACACGGGCGCGGTCACCGCCCTTGGCGGGGTTCATCTGTCTCAGGGGGCCGGGGTGTTGCTGGTCAGTGGTGGTGCTGACGGCACTGTGCGGGCGTGGAAGCCCGGCCAGTTGCCGATGCCGAGTCCGGTCGTGCCCGGTCGTGCCCGGTCGTGGCGGTCGGGGTCGGTAGCGGCCCGCGGGGTCTGGTTGTTGCCAGTGCTTGGCGCGACGGGCTCGTGCGGGTGCGCCGTCTTGGGTCACCGGGCAGCACGGTTGACGTGCGTCTGGGGCCTGCGGTCCACTCCGTGACCGTAGCGGGAGATGGCAGTGTGCTTGTCGGGTTGTCTGGCGGTGTGGTGAGTGTGCGTCTGACGCTGTGACAGGCACGGTCGGTGGTCGGTGGCTCGCGCTGCCCCGGGAATGCCGGGGCAGCGAGCGGTTGGTTGCCGGGCTGCAGCTGTCAGCCCCAGCCGTCTTCCACCAGGGTGCAGCCGGCCGCCGTGATGTGGTGGGTCTGGCCGGAGCCACCGGCCACGCGGCTGGAGCCGGAAACCTCCAACCGCACCGTGTCCGGATCGTCGGCGTGTTCCAGCTCGATGATGAAGTTGCCGTACATGCCCGGCACCGTCACCGCCAGGAGCGGGTCGGGCAGTTCGGTCAGTACCCCGACCTGAGGCATCAGCAAGTCTTGGTGGCCGGCGAGCTCCTGGGCCCGGGCGCGCAGCAGTACATGCAGCTGCGGCTCCATGGCCCGGAGTACCTCGTCGGGTACCAGGTGTTTCGGGGCCGGCTGCAGCAGCGGGACCAGGTGGTGGTGGCCCAGGCGGCTGGCGATGTCCACGGGGCGTTCGCCGTGGGCGTCCCGCAGGGTGCGCCAGGCACCGGCCGCGACGAGCTGGTCGATGACGGCGGGCGGGGCGGCGAGCCGGGCAGCGTGGTGCAGGGGCGCGGAGTCGCTGGGGTCGCCGACGCGGCGGGTGTTGGCCAGCGTGGTGGCGCTGATCTGTGCGCCGGCCTGCCCGGGCTGGGGGAGCAGGCCGAGGAGGGTGGGCCAGTCTCCGTGTTGGGCGGCGTCGGCGGCCTGGTCCAGGGTGGCCAGGTAGTCGGGCCGGTACTCGTCGCGGCGGGTGGAGCCGAGCCAGCGGGTGTAGGTGCGTTCGGTCTTGGTCATCGGTTCGCCGGCTCCGGGCCGGTGTCGCCGGTGGCGGACAGGTCGCCGAGGGGCAGGGTGACGCTGACGGTGGTTCCGGGGTTGATGCGCAGCAGGTGCCCGGGTGCGGCGGCGGCGAGTTGGCGGCCGGTCACGGTGAGCCAGCCGGGCCAGGCGCTGGGCACGTGGCGGGTGGAGGTGCAGGCGGTGATGGTGCCCGGGCCGTCGGTGCCGGGTTCGATGTACAGGCCGGGGTGCTCGGGGTGGGCGAAGACCAGCAGTTCGGCGTCCCGCAGCGCGTCGAGCAGCTCGTGCTCGCTGCCGTGGCCGGTGGCGGCGCGCTGCAGGGCGGCCTCGGCTGGGTTCTCGGGCGCGGGGACACCCATGGCCGTTGCCGAGGGCTGGTACTTCGGGTTGTGCCAGTACTGGACGAGCTCGCCGCGCTGGTCGATCTGCCAGCCGCCGATGATCCCCCACACCGGGACTTCACCGGCGGGGTCGAAGGCGGGGTCGATGTTGTACATCCAGGTGCCGGGCTGCTGCCGGGCGCGGGCGCGGAGTTCGTCGGTGATGGGCGGGGCGGGGCGTTCGGACGGCTCGGTGGCGGATGGTGGCGTTGTCATCGGGGGTGGGTTCCTTGGGTCAGCGGTTCAGGTAGGGATGTTTGCCGGTGCCGGCGCCTAGGGGTGGCCTGTAGTAGGGGTTGGCGGTGTAGCCCTTCCACTGCTGGGCGAGGGGGTCCCACGTTTCCCAGCCCTTGATGTGCTCCAGCTTGATTCCGCCGGGGAAGGCGATCTCGTGCTCCCGCCAGTGGACGTTGTCCGCGATGCTGGCGTTGACGTCGATCCCGCCGGGGGCGTCCAGCGTGTACCGGTACTTGCGGACCAGGTTGTATCCGGGGTCACGGGTAGTTCCGACGAACGCGGACTGGACCCGGTTGTCCGCGACGTACTCGTTCAGGTTCGTGTTGGTGGGGTCCCAAGGCGTCATCCCACCGTCCTGCATGATCTTTTGGGGCGAGCGGTCGGTGAAGCGCCACAGCGTCTCGTTGCTGTCGCGCCATGTGACGCCGTCCAGACCCGACAGGTCGACGTTGGGGTCGGCGGCGGCCGCGAGCCGGTCCGGCTGCTGGGCGGCCGCGTTCTTACCGGCATCCTCTGCAGTGTCCTTGGCGGCGTTCTCCGCGGTGTCCTTCGCGGCGTTGGCGGCGATGTCGCTGCCCGCGACGGCGGCATCGCCACCCACCGCCGGTGAGCATGCCGAACAGGATGTTGGTGACGAGTGAGCCACCGGCCTCAGCCGGGTCGGATCCCCAGCCGGAGCCGACCAGGGCCGACACCACCTTGGTGGGGTGGTTGCCGGCAATCACCAGGCCGGCGGCGACCTGGTTGACGTGGTCGATGTAGGTGGCGGGGTGGGTGATGTTGTAGATGTCCGTCGGGTTCATGCCGCGGATGAAGTCCCCGATCCCCGCCGCGCCCTTGATGAGACCGCCGCCGAAGTGATCGTTGGCGACATCGCCACCCGCGGCCAGATCGGACGCGTCCAGCTTCAACCGCTCGGCCATGCTCGGCTCCGGCGGGGCCGCGTCCATGGCGGTCTTCAGCGCCGCAGCCGCGGTCGCGGCCGCCGCGTCCCGGGCCGAGCGGGCACCGTTCAGCAGATCCTGCGCGTGGGTGAACTGATCGGTGGTCGGATCCTTGAACGGGCCCGGATCGGTCGGCTTGGGCCCCGGGCTGGGGTTGTTGCTCTTGGTGGCGTCGTTATAGGTCTTGAGGGCCTTGTTGTAGGTGTCGACACTGGAGTTGTACGCGTCCTGCGCCTGCTTCTGCGCCTTCTTCGCCGCGTTGTAGGCGTCGATGGCCTGCTTCGCCTGGTCCTGCGCCCAACTGACGGTCTGCGACTGGTCCAGCGCCTTGGCCGCCGCATCACACGCGTCCGCCGCCGCGAGCCACTGCGCCGGGTGCGGGGTGAACTTGGCGCGGAACGCCTCCGCCGCATGCCCCTGCCAATGGTCGCTGTCCATCGCCCGCAGCCCGCTGCCGGTCGACTCGAACGCATCGTGGAACACCTGCAGGTGCTTGACCGACTCGCCGATGGCCTTGGCATCGCCGTGCACCAGCTGCTTCGGGTCATCGGTCTGCCCCAGCTGCAACTCCGCGATCTGCGCGCCCAGCTTGTCGGCGATCTTGTCGCCGTAGTTGTCCACCGTGTGCGCTGCGTCGTGCAGGCCCACGAAGTCCAGCATGCCGCCCACCGCGTGGGCGTTGCTTTCGACCTGCGAGCCGATCGCCTTCTTGCCGTCCTTGTACCAGTCGTTCAGGTCGTTACCGACCGAGTCGAGCAGCCCCATCAGCGGTGATCCCCCATCTGCTGGGCGAGCGCGCGATTCTTCTCGGCCTCGGCCTCAAGACGCTTCGCCTCGTCGCCGGTCACGGCGGCGCCGTTCCCCGGCAACTCGTTCAGCGCCTTCAACTCCGGATTACTGTTCAACATGTCGGCACCCGTCGACTCCCAGGCCGCCTTGCTGTCCAACATCGCCTGGTTGAGCGACTGCTGCGAATAGTCCGCACCACGGATCTGCGTGTACGGATTGTTCCCGAGCACCGTGTCCCAGGACTCCCCCTCCACCTGCTTGTCCGTCAGATCCGGGTTCCCGATCGCCGCGTTCGCGAGGTCCTTCAAGGCGCCCGAGGTGTACTGCTCCTGGTCGTAGTACCTCCCCGCCGACAAGTGGAGCTTCTGCGCGATGTCGTTGCCGTCGTGCACCAGGCGTCGCACCTGCCAGCTCCACCGATCACAGAAGTTCTGCAACGCGCCCTGCAGATCGCCGTTGCCGACCTGCATCCCCGTCAGAGCGATGTTGGAGAAGCCACGGCCGACCTCGGCGCCCTCGGCGATCCCCAGCTTCTTCAACTCACCGATAGCGTCCCCGATCCCTTTCGCCGTCTCGTTCAGCGCGGTCGGGTCCACCTGGTAGGAGTCAGCCACGATCCACCGTCACCGCGGCCGGCACGATGCCTGCCACCGGAGGTAGCAGGAATGGGGCGGGGCCCGCGACATCCACGGCCACCCCCGCCGGAACACCCATCGCCGGCACCGCCACATCCAGCAGCCGCGCACCGTAGACCGTCCAGTAGTCGACTACGGCAGCCATCTTCCGGCTCACGGCGAACGACCTCAGCGAGGCCTCGCCCGTGAACGCGTACAACCAACGAACCCCACCCGAGTCCGCCGCCATCGGCTCCCCATCATTCAACGGCACCAGCAGCACACTCCTGCGGAAATCGGCGACCACTGTCGCGCCGTCAGTCCGCCCGTCGTGGAATCCCACCAGCCGCTCGACCAACTCCCCCACCGCCACCGCCCCTCCCGCTACGCTTGGCGATCAATCGCACACGCGCCAGGCTACACAACGCACGTTCTGGCTGATCCGCAGCCCATTGACTCCTGGGGGAGTGGGCACTGCAGCTCGACCTGGTTGAGCCAGGAGGTCTCCCCGATGCCATTGGACGGGCGGCGCAGGCCGGTCCGGCCCTCCCAATCCCCCGACTATCGCCCCGAGGTCAGGCCCCGGAGTCCGGAAGCCGCCAACCGAATGGCATCAGATCCCGCTCCCAGCCGGGCGATCCGGCCAGTGCGTCCGCGGCCTCGGGCGCGCGCAGGAGGCAGCGGTGGCACAACAGCTCTCGCCGGTCGCCGGGCGACAGGAGCCTCTCCTCGGGGCTGAGATTCTTTGGGTGGTCGGGGTGCAGGTCGGCACTGCCGTCGATCGGGCGGTCCCCCGCCACGTTGAGTCGATCGCCCGCCGGGGACCGGTAGTCGAGGCGGAAGTCGGTACGCCACTGGGAATTGCCGCCCCAGCCCTGAGACAGGTCGACCGCTGGCCGGTGACGGCGCCGGAAGGTCCAGTACAGCGGCGAGCGGTCCGGGACACCGCGCTGCGCTTGCTCGACGCCGGCGCGGATCCGCACGCCCGCCCGCTCGGTTGAACAGCAACTGGCCCAGCATCAGACCGGGCCAGAAGACCTCGGTGATCTCGATCGGCGTGTGCGGGTCATCTGCCTGCTCGACCTCGACGATCTCGTGGAGGAACGGGTCGAACGGGTCGAACGCGTCGCCGTCCTCGAACGGCGTCATGCCGAGAACGGTGAACACCTCGAGGTACTCGCGCTCTGAGAGCAAGGGCCGCGGGTCCGGGGAACCGGGCTCGTCGGAGCGAGGCTGGAAGGTGAGCAGCAGCTGATCGCTGACCCCGTGCAGGGCGTAGAGCTCCCACACGAGTTCCTGGCCGTCCGGCTCCGCTTCCTTCTCGGTCCACCATGGGCCGTCTTCGGCTGCCGTGGCCAGCCAGGCGCGGTAGCCGTCCTGAACCCGGTAAAGCCACGGCACCAAGATCTTCTCGTACGGCTCCACTCCGTCGTACCACGCCAGGGCCTCGTACAGTTCCCGCGCATCCACCCCGTAAGACATGCCAGGAGCCTAGAGGGGAGGTGTTGTTCACGCGTGGGGCAGAGCGAGCCCGCGCGCGGATAGTGCTTCGGCCAAGTTGATCAAGGCAACGACATCGCCACCGACTGCCTGCCGGCTGCCTGATCGGCCTCTGCACCTGCCGAGCTGGAACCGGACAAGCAGGCGTCGAGCCGCGCTGGCAGCCGGTCCGCCGCTCTCACCCGCCGCCGGCAGGGCGGCGGGTGAGAGCGGGCGTCACCCGTCAGTGCGGCAGGGTCCACTGCTGGGCGACGGAACCGTTGCAGTCGTAGATCTGGACCGGCGTGCCGTTGCCGGTCCCGGCGTTGCGCACGTCCAGGCAGCGGCCGGACTGAGGGTTCACGACGGAGCCGTTCGGCTGCGGCTTCCACTGCTGGGCGCCGGAACCGTTGCAGTCGTAGATCTGGACCTGCGTGCCGTTGCCGGTCCCGCCGTTGTGGACGTCCAGGCACTTGCCGAGGGCGTGCAACGTACCGTCGGAGGCCACCGTCCACTGCTGGGCGCCCGACCCGTTGCAGCCGTAGATCTGGACCGGGGTGGCGTTGGTGGTGTTCGCGCCCTGGACATCGAGGCACATGCCGGCGATGCCCTTGATCGGGCCCGTGGGACCCGAGACCGGCGGCCCGCTCAGGACGACCTCCGAGATGTTCTTCGTCGCGTAGGTGCTGTATCCGCAGAACCCCGTCGACGTGCCGTTCCCGGTCACCTGGTTCCCGACCACCTGGAAACTCTCCGGTACGCCGGCGCTGTCGATGAAGAAGCAGCCGACCTGGGCCTCCCAGACCTCGCCCGCGGGCACTCCGGAGCACGTGGCGCTGCCCACGTAGCCGCTGTACTGCGTGTTGCACAGGCCGGGGTCGGCCTGTGCGGTGGTGACCGAGGTGAAGACCCCGAGGAACGCGAGGACTGCCGTCAGCAAGACGGCAGCGGAACTCCTCAGCCTGCTGCGCATGGTTGTACGCCTTCCGTTCGGTATCGGCTTGATGAGCCTGAGCACGTGGATTGATCCTCGATCAGGCGTCGTGGCGGCTGTCACTGCCGCGAGCACGGCCTCTCGCGGAAAGCCCCTCCGAGCGGCCGCGCCGGACGAACCGGGTGCCGCCCGGCCAACTGATCGACCATCAGAGTGAGGGCTGCTCCGCCGCGGACCAACGCTGACCAGTCCCGGACAATCAACCGCGGAAAACCACATCACCAAGGCCGCAGCGGATACGGAGGCGGACAATCAACTCCGTAGATCCGCTACCAGGGGAACAGACAGCATCGGCCGCAAACAACGCACTCTCGATCCGGCCGCGGGCCCGGTGGCAGAGTTCGGACTGCCCGCCCGACCAACATCAAGCCGACGACCCGGCAGCTCGGACCGAACAACACCCAGCCGGCGCGGAACCCGGGCCGGGGCGAGGACGCTGAACGAGCCGGCTGCTGCAGGGGCAGGGGCTTCCGTTTCTACTCGGCCGGCGGCGCGCGCCCGGGCGAAGGCGTCGGCGGCCGGGGTCCAGTGCTGGCCACCGATCGGCGCGGCCAGGGAGGCCATGGCCTGTTCGTCGGTGCGCGGGGCCAGGCGGTGGCGGTAGGTGGCGATGACCTCGGCGACGGGGGCGAGGTCGCCGATCGGGGAGGCGTCGAGGGCGGCGGGCAGGCCGTCCGAGCGTGGTGCGCAGCAAGGTGGTCGGCCTGGCCAGGGCCGGGCCTGGTGGTCGGGCTAGACGGTCGCCTGACCGCTCCGGCAGATCACGCCAGTGAACCCCGGTTCGCACCCGGTGCAGAATCCCGTCGATCACCTGCCGGTGCTCACGCCACCGCCCGCACCGACCGTTGCGCACGGCCGCAGCCGCTCCCACTCGGCATCTGTCAGGTCACCCCGCCCCTTGCCCGCACTAACGAACCGCGAGTGGAGCAGTCACCTGAGCGGCACGGCATCGGAATGTCGGGAGTCCTCCGACCTGGAAAGAAACACCCTTCGCTGCGGCCGCTCAACGTCCGTGACGACGACTGACATCTCTGCACCGAACACCTGGGACGAGATCCCCGCGGACACGTAGTCGCCCTTGCTGCCCGTGATGCAGGTGTATGCGCACGACGTGCCGTGGTGCGACGGTTTTCCGCAGGGCATGGACATCCTCCAGGTCCCGTGGTGTCCGTTCCAGCACGTCTACGACGGTCCGGCAGTGCCCTCCAACGGAATCGCTGGCCCGTGGGTCTAGATCCGCTACCGCCATGCCAGTGACCTGGGAGACCGCTTCCTGACGCCGCCGGAGCCGGTGGCCGTCGGTGGGCCCGGCTATCTGCCCACCCCATGCCTGCTCCGGCCGGAACCGATGGCCTGCTCTTGGCGGCGATGGCCAGGTCGGTGACGGTGTGCCGGATCTCGGCGAGCACGCGGTGGTAGCCGGCGCTCGCGTCGGCGCGGGTGCGGCCCGCGTGGTCCTGGACCCCGCCGAGATGGCAGAGAGACCACCCGGGACCTTCACCCAATCAGCCATGCCGAACTCACCCTTCGTCGACCGGTGTTGGCAGCCATCATGGGCGACGAAATGGGCCGTCAGAACGGAATCCTTCGCTTCCAGACCATCCAACAAGGCGAAGAATCGATGTTTCGCCTTCGGCCACCTCTTAGGAGGTGGGGGCGGCCAGCAGCATGGCGAGGACCAGAGCGCTCGTGGCCGCGTTGACGCCGGGGCGCCTGTCGTGTTCGAGAGGAGTGTGCGGCGCCGCTCTACGGGCGCGGGGTAAGGGCTGTGGGCATGGTGGGGCACGCCTCCAGTCGGGGGCCGCGTGCCCGCGGCCCCCTGTTCGACGGGTGATCAGATGGTGACGGTCTTGTATTCGAGGTAGGTGTTCAGGCCGGCGAAGCCGTACTCGCGGCCCAGGCCGCTGGCCTTGAAGCCGCCGAACGGGCCGTCGAAGCCGACGGGGGCGCCGTTGATCGTGACGGTGCCGGTACGAATGCGGCGGGCGATGGCCAGGGCGTGCTGCTCGTCGGCGGACCACACGCCGCCGGACAGGCCATACTCGGAGTCGTTGGCGATGCGCACGGCGTCGTCCTCGTCCTCGTAGGCAATGACGACCAACACCGGGCCGAAGATCTCCTCCTGGGCGATCCGCATCGCGTTGTCAACGTCCGCGAAGACGGTCGGGGTGACGTAGTAGCCCTGTTCCAGGCCGACCGGCACCTGCGGGCCGCCGGTGACCAGGCGTGCGCCTTCCTTGATGCCGATCTCGATGTAGTCGCGCACCCGCTGTTGCTGGTCGCGGCGGATCATCGGGCCGATGAAGGTGTCCGGGTCCTGCGGGTCGCCGACCTTCAGCGACTCGACGACCTGCTTGACGGCGGCGACGACCTCCTCATAGCGCCTGCGCGGGGCGAGGATGCGGGTCTGGGCGATGCACGCCTCGCCGTTGTTGAGCAGGCAGGAGAAGGCCAGGCCGGCTGTGAACTTCGCCAGGTCGGCGTCGGGCAGGACGATGGCGGCGGACTTGCCGCCGAGCTCCAGACTGACGCGCTTGAGCTGCTGACCAGCGATGGAGGCGATCCGGCGCCCGGCGCCGGTCGAACCGGTGAACGCGATCTTGTCGACGTCGGGGTGGGACACCAGGTGCTCGCTGGTTTCGCGGTCAGCCGGCAGCACGCTGATCGTGCCCGTGGGCAGCCCGCACTCGGCCAGCAGGTCGGCGAGCAGGCCCATGCTCAGGGAGTTCTCCGGTGAGACCTTCAGGATGACCGTGTTGCCGGCCAGCAACGCCGGAATGATCTTCGCCAGGGAGGCGGAGAACGGTGAGTTCCACGGGATGACGGCGGCCACGACGCCGATCGCCTCGCGGCGCACCACGCTGCGCACGGTGGCCGCGGGGTCAGTGGGAGTCAGGTTCTCCTCCCACGCCAGGTCCTCGGCCGCCTCCAGGTAGGCGTTGGCCTGCCGGGTCAGGCTCGGCTGCCCGGCGCGGGTGAACCAGCCGGCGGAGCCGTTCTCCGCGGTGATCACGGCCGCGATCTGCTCGGCGCGGGCCTCGCGTAGGGCGTTCAGGCGGCGCAGCACCGCGATCCGTTCGGCCGGCGGAGTGTTCGGCCAGGTCCCCTCGTCGAAGGCCGCGCGGGCGACGGCCACCGCACGGTCCATATCGGCCGGCCAGGCTTGGGCGGCGCGCCCGACGAGCGACTCGTCGTGCGGGGACAGGATGTCGAGCAGGTTCGGGCTACTCGGCTCGGTCCACGTGCCGCCGATGAACAGCTTGTCATAGGTGATCATGATCGTCCTCTCGGTCCCGGGGTGAAGGGCTTCGCCAACTGCCTCATTACTGTAGCACTTGGGTATGAACATGGCGCAAGAATGCGGCATTGATTGGCCTATCTGCCTCGTAAATGCGTACAATCATGACCATGAGAGCCGACGCAGCGCGCAACCTCGAACTTCTCCTGAGCACCGGGGCTCGGATGCTCGCCAACGATGCCTCGGCGAGCATCGCCGCCATCGCAGCGGAGGCGGGCGTGGACCGGCGCACCGTCTACCGGCGCTTCGCCTCCCGCGAAGAACTCCTGGCCGCCGTCTACCAGGCCCGATACGACGCGGTCGAGCAGGCCGTTGACGCCGCCAGACTCGATCAGGCCCCGGTCGCGGTGGCGCTGCACCGCTACGTCGAGGGGATCATCGCGGCCAACCGGAAATGGCCAGTGGAAACCAGCCGTCTGCACACCGAGAAGACGATCCGCGAGCGCCGCCAACGCCTGATCGACCAGGTCGACGCCTTCCTGCGGCGTGCGACCGACGAGGGACTGCTGCGCTCCGACCTGCCGCCCGGCTGGGTGGCCGCGCTCCTTCCGCCGCTGATGCGGCACGCCGCCGAGAACCTACCCGACCTCAGTCCCGCACAGGCCGCCGACGTGGTGGTCGACACGCTGCTGCACGGGCTCGGCGCCCCCCTGCTCGCGGCGAGGTGAGTCACCGGGATGGGCACTCAAGGCCCTGTGGCGGCGGAAAATCGGCTCCCGGCCGGCCGCATCGCACCCAGGACCACTCGTGAGCACCGGCGTCAGTCCCGGCGAGGGCGGCTCCGCCTGGCCGGTGGGGGACGCTACTGCAGTCCGGGCCTGCTCGGACAGTGGTCGGCCCACCTGCTGCCAGTAGTCGATCCAGCCTGCCATCCCCAGCACGAGCATCCCGGAGGGCGCGGTGACGGTGCCAAGCTCGACATCGCTCTCTCAGTCATCTGCTGATTGAACAGGCCCGACGCCGAAAGGATCAAGGTGCTGCCGCGTCGGGCGCCGCCCCGACACCTGCGGGCTCCTGGTGATCGCCGGAGCGCACCGGCCCAGGGCGGAGCCCTCCAGCACGGCGCGACGAGCCCGGCTCATTCGGCACCTGGACCGGTCAGGACGGCGTCCTGGCCGGGACTCATTCGGCGGTCGGATATCCGATCTCGGCGATGTCCTCAGCCAGATCACGGAGTGTCACCTCTTGGTTCAGCGCCGAGACGATCTCCTGGGTCAGCGGCCTGAGATCGTAAACAGCCTGGATCGCAGCAAGGTTCAGAGTGACCTCGTAGTACTCCTCGGCGAAGGTCTGGTACGCCTCCGCGCTGCCCGCGACAAGGACGTCGAACAGCCACTCCGCGCCATCGGCGTCGGCCATGTCCTCGTCCGGCACGTGGACGTTGCCGCACTTCCACTGGGCATCGGACCGCTCGCGCCGGAAGCAGACGGTCGCTCGCGGCAGTCCGTGGTGATCGGCGAAAGCCGGCTCCTCCACGCAGGGACGGAAGACCTCTGGAACCGAGTCGAAGAGCCCAGGCCAGGGTGCCGGGGGCGAGACGTGATAGGGCGTCATCGGTGACTCGTGATCGCACGCCTGGGCATACGCCCGGCGGCGGAGAGCACGATGGCGTAGTCGTTCCCGCAGCCGTCCCTCATCGAGGCCATCTCTTGGCCCGGAGACCAGCGGGAGTCGAAGGAGTAGTACCTGCAGTCCCACTGGGTGCTCAGGGCGGCGTCCAGCATCGCCAGGGCTGTGGATCGATCGCGGACAGTAGCGATGTCAGGCAGCTGCTTGATCACGTCATAGACCGGCACGCTGCCCATCCAAGCGCGTCCCACCGACACAATGTTGGAGTGGCGGATGCTCACGTCTCCGCAGGTCCTGGGGCGTCAGTCGCATCTGCGGCTTCGGTCGGCTCTCCGAGGCCCTCCCCGGTGTCCGGCAGAGCGTCGTCCTCGTCGGCCTCAGCAGGCTCGCCTCCGTCCTGTCAATGATCGTCTGGGCCTCCCAACTCGCCCAGCGCGAAGTCGCTCAATGCACCGATTGCTCCCAGTCCTACCTGTCACGCATCCTCAGCGGTGACCGCGCGGTACATCGCAGTAGGTCTGTCAGCTGGGAGGAGGCTGCCCAGGTTCACCGTGGGGAACGGGCTTGCCGGTGACGGCGTCGACCAGGGATCGGGTGCCGAGCGGGTGGTGCAGGACGGTCCTGAGCCGGGCAACGCCGCCATCCTCGCAGCCAATCCCGGGGCCGGAGGCGTCCCGGCGCTTCAGGACGAGCGTCACCCGCTCCGCCGTCTCCTGCGCGACCAGGTCGGGCTTGTAGTCGCAGCCGGCCCAGCTCACGTCGAGCGTGATCGTGCAATCGTCCGCATCCACGATCACCCCGCTGGCGGACGGGTCGTCCAACGCGATCCGGTTCACCACCGAGGCGTCCCGCGTCCTGTAGGGCAACGGGTAGTCGTCGCCCCACACGTAGCACGCCGCCACCCCGAGCCCGATCACGCCCACCGCTGCCAGCCAGCGCCGCTCACGTACCGTCAATTCCACCCTTGGACTCCCCCCGCGATCCTTACTACCATCGTCGGATTATCGACGGGGCAACGGCATGCGGCATCGAAAGGCCAGCCCCTGTCCAGCCCGGAGGCGGAGCAGCATGGTGACAGCTACGGTGCGGGTGCGTTGGGCAGGGGCATCGCCGCTGGCGCGGGCGGCCCGGCGGGCGGCGCGGGCGAGGTCGACGCAGGTGGGGGTGGTGCCCGTACCGGTCTACCGGCCCGGGAACACGAGCAGCTTGCCGTCGGCACCGATGGTGATGCGCACCGACCCGCTCGGGTAGGCCTCGACCCTCTTCCTCAGGTCCACCCAGTCGATCGGTGGGCGCGGCCCGGGCGCGGTCTGCTC
This sequence comes from Kitasatospora sp. GP30, assembly GCF_029892145.1. Lineage (NCBI taxonomy): Bacteria > Bacillati > Actinomycetota > Actinomycetes > Kitasatosporales > Streptomycetaceae > Kitasatospora > Kitasatospora sp. GP30. The sequence goes on along the minus strand of NZ_JARZAH010000052.1, from coordinate 2,974 downwards.
GGATCCGCCTCCCCATGACGAGTCCGCGAGGAACGCCGCTGCGATCGATCGGGCCATCGAGGTTCTCCCCTTTCCTGGACATGATCGTCACGCTAGGCCTCATTGCCTGCCGTTTGGAAGGGGCAGTCGGCCCGCATCAGCCAGCATGTGGGGTGCGGGGGATGTAGCTGACGGCGGTATCCCCCGCTCGCTGGCAGGCCAGGTACCGGGACCGGAGGATCAGGACCGGCAGGCGAGGAAGCGGCCGATCGCAAACGGCAGCCCGTTCGCGTAGGACAGCAGCGGGCGGAGCAGGTGAATCCACGGCGGGTCGAAGCCGGGCTGGGCGGCGGCCGCCAGGCGGGCTTCGGCGGCCGCCGCGCGGTTCAGCGGCTTGTCGAGCATGTCATCCGCCAGTGCCTCGTAGGCGACGTCCACTCCGGAGAGCAGCCGCTCCTGCAGCTGGCGGGCTCGCTCCCGCTCGTCCTCCGGCCGGCCCGCCAGCAGCTCGTCGACCGGCACTCGCAGCGCCGCCTCCAGGACGCTGAGGGTCGGCTCCGCGCTCAGCTCCGCCACAGTGGCGGTGGACAGCGGGCCCCGGCCTTCGACCAGGCGCTCCTGCAACCGGGTGCCCAGCACCGCGTAGGCGCTGGCGTGCGACCACAGTGCCGCCTCCACCGCGTCCGCGTAGCTGTTCGCCGCAGAAAGGACGGCGCCGGCCGCGTGGTACGGATGGGCGTAGCGCTCTTCCTCCGCGCGCCACTGGGCCGCCTCGCGCACCGCACGGACCCGATCCTCCACAGCGTGAGCTGCCCCGAGCTCGTGCTGCAGGAACACGACCGACTCGAACAACGGCCTCAGCGCTGCGGCCTCCGCCGCACCGAGCTGCTCCAGTACCTTCCTGCCCGGGAACTCCAGCACCGGCCCCTCCTGATCACCCATCAGTTCCGTGCGGCCACGCTATCGGCGTGCGCGCTGACACCGCAGGCGAACTGCGCTCTTGCCGACGCTGCTGGCCCGCGGTGCCGTTCGTGCGTATCAACGGCGCCCATGGGATCTGGTGGGGAGTGAGGTGGATCTGCTGAGGAGCGGGTTCGCAACGCTCTTCGCCACGCGCTTCGTTCCGGAGTTCACGGTGGCGTCCCTGGACGGCCGGATGATGATGAACAACACCGTCTGGGGCAATGGCACCGTCAGCACTATCGTCATCCGCCCGTGGCTCTCACCGGGCGAAAGTCCGCCACAAGATCAACTATCAGGGGCAGTCTCGACATGGTCGGACGCCGGATTCATGACGAACACGCTCAGCCGGATGGACGAGGAGGCCCGCTGGGCCGCCGCCTGCTGCACGACGACACCATCCGGGCCGAAGACCGTCTGGCCGGCTTGCTGTTGCTCCTCTATGCACAGTGGCCGGCAGCGATCTCCCGGCTGACCACCGACCACATCGAGGAGACCGACCAGATGTTCCGCATCCGCCTCGGCGACGTCGCAGTCACCCTGCCTGGACCCATCGCGGAGCTGGCCGTGGAACAGGTCGCCGCCCGTCGCAGCCACGCGGTCATCGCCCATACCGACTCCCCCTGGCTTCTTTCCCGGCGGCCAGGCCGGCCGCCCGATCAGTGCGTGGGCCATGGCAAACGGCTTCGAAAACTCGGCATCCGGCTTGCGGCAACCCGCTCCGCAGCGCTGTTCCAGCTCGCCACCGAGGTGCCCGCCGCGATCCTCGCCCGCACCCTCGGCATCCACATCACCGTCGCCGTCAAGTGGCAACGGGCCGCCGCCGGGGACTGGGGCGCCTACGCTGCTGAGGTCAGCCGCCGGGCCACCCATCCCGTCCCGAACCCATCAACGTGATGCAGCACCACGTCGATCTTGCTGCGATTTCCACCCGAACGAGAGGTGCAATCCATGACCGACCATCTGTCTGCCGTCTTCGCGATGCTAGGGCCCGGAGGTCGACGCTTCGCCGACTCAGAGAGCTGGGCCCACCTCGAAGCGGAGTTCGGCACAGAACTCCCAACCGAATACAAGGAGTTCATCGACGAGTACGCGCCGGTCACGGTCAACAGTCACCTTTACTTCAACCACCCGGCAACCACGCGATGGAACCTCTTGGAGGACATCCGGCAGACCGAGCAAGCCTTCCGAGACGCCGACTGGGACGGTCTTCCACGCCCGGACACCGGCGCTGACGGAGTCCTGATCCCTGCGCTGTCGACCGACTTCGGTTTCCACGTCTTCCTCAGCCGCAGCCCACGGACACCCGCTTGGAGCGTGGTGGTGCACGACCGGGACGAAGGCGGCTACTGGGAACACGCCATGGGCTTCGCCGAGTGGCTCTACCGCCACCTCATCGGCGAGGAGGTCATCCATCCCAATGGGACGTATTTCTACCCCGGACCGGTCAAGCTCCAGCACTTGCCCATGAGCCCGGAGGACCGCCCAGTTCCCTGGCACGGCCCTGACCGCGGAATGTGACCTTGGTCGAGGCATTCGGGGAGTTCCAATATCCGACTCCACCATCAGCCGTCTATCCCGAGGAGACCCTCAAGACCTACCTGGCATACGTCCAAGGCCGACGCCCGGGCCGGCTCGGGGAAGAGTACCGCGAGCCCACCGAGGCCGAACGGAGCGACTTCGAACGGCACTTCACCCTGCGGGAGGTCGCCTACGGCAACTGCGACCGCCCTTACGGCACCCCCTGTATTCGCTTGTGTCAGATGCTCACTCCTCCGACCCGACCCGGACCAGCGAGGGCGGCTGATCGACATCCGCAACAACCCCATCGCCCGTATCGCCGAATCCGAGTGCGAAGGCTGGCTCGGCGAGGTCGAAGGACTACGCGTCAGTCTCGCCGGCGCCGACGAGAAGCTCGCCAACTCGATACCCAGCTCTCCTGTCGGCGGCGGCTGAACCGTGACCCACTTTGGACGGTTGAGTTCTGACCCTCGCGTCGTCGTTGGCCTTGTTCAGTCGTTGTCGGTGGTGCGGG
>NZ_JARZAH010000051.1:0-52927 GCF_029892145.1 Kitasatospora sp. GP30 | reverse complement strand
GTCGGCGCCAGCAGGGCAGCGGGCCTGTAACGCCGGTTGGCGCTAGCGGACCAGCGGGCCCGAACTGCCGGTCGGCGCCAGCAGGGCAGCGGGCCCGCAACGCCGGTCGGCGCTGAGACGGCCGGCATAGGCCCACAGCCCATTGCGTACGCTTGGGAGCACTATGACTGACTTCCCAGGTGCCCCGAGCGACCCGTCCACCGGTTCCCGTCTGCGCGTGCTCGCCGCGATGTCCGGCGGGGTCGACTCCGCCGTCGCCGCCGCCCGCGCGGCCGAAGCCGGGCACGAGGTCACCGGCGTGCACCTGGCACTGTCGTCCAACCCGCAGTCGTTCCGGACCGGCGCCCGCGGCTGCTGCACCCTGGAGGACTCCCGGGACGCCCGCCGGGCCGCCGATGTGATCGGCATCCCGTTCTACGTCTGGGACCTGGCCGAGCGGTTCCGCGAGGACGTGATCGACGACTTCGTCGCGGAGTACGCGGCCGGCCGCACGCCCAACCCGTGCCTGCGCTGCAACGAGAAGATCAAGTTCGCGGCGCTGCTGGACAAGGCGGTGGCGCTGGGCTTCGACGCGGTCTGCACCGGCCACTACGCGCGGATCGTCGACCTGCCCGGCGGCGGCCGCGAGCTGCACCGCGCGGTGGACGCGGCCAAGGACCAGTCGTACGTGCTGGGCGTGCTGGACGCCGAGCAGCTGGCCCACTCGCTCTTCCCGCTCGGCGACACCACCAAGGAGGAGATCCGGGTCGAGGCCGAGCGGCGCGGCCTGGCGGTGGCGAAGAAGCCGGACAGCCACGACATCTGCTTCATCGCCGACGGCGACACCCAGAAGTTCCTGGCCCAGCACCTGGGCACGGCCGCGGGCGACATCGTGGACGCCGACGGCACCAAGCTCGGCGAGCACGACGGGGCGTACGGCTTCACCATCGGCCAGCGCAAGGGCCTGCGGATCGGCCGCCCGGCCGCCGACGGCAAGCCGCGCTACGTGCTGGACATCTCCCCGGTGACCAACACCGTCACGGTCGGTCCGGCCGAGGGCCTGGACGTGCTGGGGCTGACCGCGATCCGGCCGCGCTGGTGCGGCGCCGCTCCGGTCGGGGAGGGCCGCTACACCGCGCAGTTGCGCGCGCACGGTGAGGAGGTTCCGGTGACCGCCGGGGCGGCCGGTGGCGAGCTGCTGGTGCGGCTGGACCGGCCGGTGCGGGGTATCGCGCCGGGGCAGGCGGTGGTGCTGTACGACGGCACCCGGGTGGTCGGCTCGGCCACCATCTCGGCGACCGAGCGGCGGGACACCGCGAAGATCTGAGGCGACCGGAGAAGCGGGTATCTGATAAGCCTGTTCGCACCATGAACATCACCGTCTTCTGCTCCGCGTACTCGCTCGATGAGCGCTACACCGCCCCCGCCGCCGAGTTCGCCCGGCTGCTCGGCGCCGGCGGCCACACCCTGGTCTGGGGCGGCTCCAACGCCGGCCTGATGGGCCTGCTGGCCGACGAGGTCAAGGCGGCCGGCGGCAAGCTGGTCGGCGTCATGGTCGAGCTGCTCGCGCACAAGGGCTACCCGGGTGCGGACGAGCTGGTGATGACCCGCGATCTGGCCGAGCGCAAGGCCGAGTTGCTGGCTCGGGCGGACGCCGTGGTGGTGCTGGTGGGCGGCCTCGGCACGCTGGACGAGATCACCGAGGTGCTGGAGCTCAAGAAGCACAACCTGCACGGCAAGCCGATAGTGGTGCTGGACACCGAGGGCTTCTGGACCGGTCTGCGCGTGCAGTTGGAGCGGATGGACACCGAGGGCTTCCTGCCGCGCCCGCTCGACGAGCTGATCACCTTCGTCCAGACCCCCGCCGAGGTCTTCGCCCTCCTCGGCTCACCCTCCTGAGAACCCGAAGACCGCGAAGAACCTGAAGAACCCGAAGAACCTGAAAGGCCGTCATGCCCACTCATCTGCTCACCGGCGCCGGCTCCGGCATCGGGGCCGTCACCGCCCAGCGCCTGATCGAGCGCGGCGACGAGGTCTGGCTGCTCGCCCGTGACGCCAAGCGCGCCACCGAGCTGCGCGAGCGCTTCCCGGGAGCCCGCACCCTGGTCGGCGACCTGGCCGACCCGGCCAAGCTGTCCTGGGCGTTCGGCCACCAGCAACTGCCGCTGGAGCTGGACTCGCTGCTGCACATCGCCGGCATGGTGGAGCTCGGCCTGATCGGCGACACCCCGGTCAAGGTCTGGCAGGAGACGCTGGCCATCAACCTGGTCGCCCCGGCCGAGCTGACCCGGCTGCTGCTGCCCCAACTGCGGCAGGCCCGCGGCCACGTGGTCTTCGTCAACTCCGGCGCCGGGCACAACGCCCACGCCGAGTGGGGCTCCTACGCCGCGAGCAAGCACGGGCTGCGGGCGCTGGCCGACTCGCTGCGCCACGAGGAGCACGGCAACGGCGTCCGGGTCACCTCGGTCTACCCGGGCCGCACCGCCACCCCGATGCAGGCCAAGGTGCACCAGCAGGAGGGCAAGGAGTACGACGCCGACCGCTGGATCGCCCCGGAGTCGGTGGCCACGGCGATCCTGACCGCCGTCGACCTGCCGCGCGACGCGGAGATCACCGACATCACGGTGCGCCCGGGGCGGTAGTCGGCGGTACCACCCGGCTGCCGTGGGATTCGGCGTCGCCGGTCTGACGGGGGAGTCGGCCGTGGTGGGAGTGGAGGGCCCGTCGCGCCCGTCGCGGGTGGCCCTTCGCTCTCACGGCAGGATCGAGAGGGGTGACTGGGAGTGACTGACGGCGTGGTGGGTGGACCCGACTCCACCCAGCGACTCCGCTGCTGCGTCTGCGGGCAGAGCACCGAGGGCGCTCAGGACCACGTGCTGCTCGAGCTGAGCGCCGAGTCGAGCGACGCCCGCCAGTACTTGGGCGCCCATGCCGGGCACCTCAACTCGGTCCTGGCCAAGGGCTTCAGCGTCGAGGTCCACTTGATGTAACCCCAGCGGCACCACATGAGCGCAGCCCGGCGGCGGTCCTTTGACCGGCCTCGTGCAACTGGGCCGGGCGGCCATGTGCATACTGTGATCCTTCTTGTCGGACCGTCTGGTCGGACCCGTTCTTGTCGCGTTGAAGGATCGTCATGCTTTCCAATCGGCTCGTCCGCTCCGCTGTGCTCTGTGCCGCTCTCGCCGTCGGGGCCACCGCGTGCGGGTCGAAGGGCGCCACCAACTCGGCCGCGCCCGCGCCCGCTCCCGCCTCGGCCTCCGCGGCCGCTTCTCCGTCCGGCCCGGACCTCAGCACCATGTCGGCCGACCAGATCTCCGACCAGGCCAAGACGGCGATGGTCTCCCTGACGTCGGCGCGGATGGCCGGAACCACGAACTCGGACGGCCAGAAGATCTCGTTCAAGCTGCAGATGGACAAGCAGCAGAACTGCACGGGCACGATGGGCATCGGCTCGAGCGGCAACGTGGAGCTGATCCACAACAGCACCAACACCTGGATCAAGCCGGACGCGGCGTTCTGGCAGGACATGGCCGCCCAGGAGGGTCACGCACAGCAGGGGCCCGCCATCGCCAAGCTCCTCAACGGCCGTTGGGTGACCGCCCCTCCCGGCGACCAGAAGATGCAGCAGATCGCCGCCATGTGCGGCCTGCTCCCGCACTTCGCCGACGACACCTCCAAGTCGACCGGCGCCACCAAGGGTGCCCCCACCACCGTCAACGGCACCCCCGCCCTGCCCATCAACGCGACCGACGACAGCGGCCCCAGCACCATCTACGTCGCCACCCAGGGCCAGCCCTACGCGCTGCGCATCGAGGACAAGAGCGCGGACGGCGGCACCATGGACTTCAGCGACTTCAACAAGCCGATCACCGTCGAGGCCCCGCCGGCGGACCAGACGATCGACTACACCGTGTTCCAGAAGAAGCTGACGTCCGTGTAGCGGTGAGCAGGTAGGCAGGTAGGCAGGACGGTCCGTCGGCGGAGCAGGCCGACGGGCCGTCCCCCGTTGTGGAAGTCCGCGCAAGCCGTTCAGCCAGAGGTCAGAGGATCGCCATGTACTCCAGCCGGCTCACCCGCTCCTCCGCCGTGCTCTGTGCCGTTCTGGCCGCCGGGGCCACCGCCTGCGGGGGCTCGCGGGGCTCCTCCGGCAAGGCGGCCGCCCCGGCTTCGGTGGCCGCCCCGGCGAGCACCTCCGCCGCGGCCGGCGCGTCCCCGTCCGTCCCGGACCTGAGCAGCATGTCGGCTGACCAGGTCGTCGATCAGATCAGGGCCACGATGGGTGCGGTCAGCACCGTGCACGTGGCCGGTTACGCCATGTCAGACGGTCAGAAGATGACCCTCGACGTCTCCGCCGACAAGAACAAGAACTGCACGGGCACCGTGACCACTGGTGACACCGGCTCGATCGAACTGATCCACAACAGCGCCGGCACCTGGATCAAGCCGGATGCGACGTACTGGAAGAACATGGCGGCCCAGAAGGGCAACCCGCAGGCCGGGGACGCCGTCGCCGAGCTGTTCAAGGGCCGCTGGCTGACCGGCGCCCAGGACGACCCGGACCTCCAGGGGATGGCCGATGTGTGCGGCGTGCTCGCGGGCCTTGACGAGGCGCTCAACGAGGACTCCACGAAGAGCAGCGCCCACAAGGGCGACTACGCCTTCGTCGACGGCGCCCGTGCGTTGACCGTCAACGTGACCGATGACAGCGGGCCCAGCATCCTGTACCCCGCGGCCGACGAGCAGCCGTACCTGCTCAGGGTGGTGAACAACGGCTCGGACGGCGGCATCGTGGACCTCAGCGACTTCAACAAGCCGGTGGACGTCCAGGCCCCGCCGGCGGACCAGGTGATCGACAGCGGCACCTTCCAGCAGAAGGTGAACTCCGCCTGAAAAGCCTGACGAACCGTCACTGTGCCCCGATAGAGTCGCTCGTATGTCCAGCGAGGCGAACGTCGACTTCGAACCGATCGGGCCGGACGGCCTGAAGCAGGTGCCGGTCATAGCCCAGGCCCTCGACAACCAGTGGCTCGCCACCCCGGAACTGCGCGGCCTGTGGGACGGGCGGCTCTCCGCCAGGGCCGCGCTGCGCAGGCAGGACGAGCGGGTCCGGGCCGAGTACGTGCGGGCCCTGGTCAACGGCGAGCAGACGGTGGTCAACCGGGCCTACCTCTACAACAACCCGGCCGTGGCGCGTGACTACCTGAACGACTCCCCGCAGCGCGAGGCGTTCAAGCGGTTGCTGGCCGACGGCGTCCTGATCCCCTTCCTCTGGAACGAGTCCTCCCCGGTGCAGGAGCCGTGGTTCGGGGTGGACGGCGCCGGCTGGCAGGGCTGGAGCCGGGTCTGCCAGGAGACCCGGCTGAGCTGCCTGCGGATGGACTGGGACGACGCCGCCAACGCGGAGGACGCGCAGGCGCTCGGCCGGGAGTTCTCCCGCTACGCGCACGACCTCAACCTGATCGACGTGCCAGCCCTGGCCCGCGTCCTCGAAGTGCCGGCGGAGCGCCAGGAACGGCTGCGCGAGCGGCTGTTGGACGTGGCGGACTTCTGCAACACCCGGATCCGGGAGACCGGCCTGGTGCTGCGCGACGACATCTACCGGCACTTCGTGGTGACCGACGGCGCCAACCCGGCGGACCGCGGCTACGACCCGACCAGGAAGTTCGGCGCCGAGATCAAGCAGCTGATCGACCTCGCCTACAACGTCAACCTGGCCGACCGCCTCGGCGCCTACGCCCTCACCCCGCAGGGCTCGCCGCCCCGCTCCGCGCTGCAGGAGTGGCACCTGAAGCGGCAGACGCCCGGACGGGACCTGGCTCCCGAGCAGTTGGTGGAGATCGTCCGCCGCACCGCCTTCGAGGTGGTCCAGGAAGGCCTGTTCGTCGAATCGTTCGCCGAACTCACGCTGACGGACGTGCTGGCGCTGCGCGGCACCCCGCAGTGGCGCCGCTATCTGGCCCGGCTCCAGGGGCTGCTCACCGACCCCCTGGTGGCCGAGCCGGCCCGGTTCGCCGACCCCGAGCACGGTGCGCCGGCCGTGGTGGCCGCGTATGTGGAGATGCTCCGGGAGGCCAGTTCGCTGGTGTCCAAGCGGCGGGTGGCGGCCCGGATGGCGCGCTGGATGCCGACGGTGGAGCTGCTGGTCGAGGTGGCCAACGCCGGGGTCCGGGTGCTGCTGGGCGCCAATCCGGCGTTCGAGATCCTCGGCGAGGTCACCCGGGCGTTCGCCAACCGGGCCGCGCCGGTGGTGGTCCGGCTGCTGGTCAACCGGCAGGTGGGCCGCGCCGAGCAGGCCCGGCTGGACAGCAGCCTGCGGGTGATCGAGGGGCGGTTCCCGGGCAGCGGGCTGCGGCAGTGGGAGACGCTGATCGCGGATCTGCGCCTGGCCGGGTTCACCGAGGTCGGGGCGGTGGGCGGCCGGGCCGAGGCCGCCGAACTGGCCGAGCCGGAGCGAGTCGGCTGACCCGGGGCAACTCGAGGTCAACTCCCGGATGCGGAGCGGGTGCAGCGGGCACCATGGACGGCAGGCAGGAAAGGACTTCCATGGACCGCTACGCCCAGCTCCGCACCGACCGGCCCGAGCTGTTCCGCAACGACCCCGACGGCATCCAGATCCTCACCACGCCGGCCGAGGCCGCCGCGGCCGAGCAGGCGGTGCACGACCGCGGCGGCACGGCACCGGTGGCCGCCGCGCAGTCCGGGGTGGTGTACGCCGACCCGTACGTCACCCTGCTGCGCGACCCGGTGCGCTTCCCCGGCGGCGGCCTCGGCCTGCACCTGAGGATGCTGGGCACCGCCGGGGCACCGGGCGTGGTGGTGCTGCCGGTGCTGCCCGACGGCGTGCTGCTGCTGGAGCACTACCGGCACGCCACCCGCTCCTGGCACCTGGAGGCCCCGCGCGGCTACGGCGAACCGGGTGCCGACGACGAGCAGAACGCCCGCCGCGAACTGGCCGAGGAACTCGGCGCCCGGGCCGACGAACTGCTGCCACTGGGCCGGCTGCACCCCGACACCGGCCTGGTGGCCGGCCATGTGGTGCTCTACGCGGCCCGGTTGACCGGCCACGGCGAGGTGGAGCGCGCCGAGGGCATCCGGCGGGCGGTGCGGTTCTCGTTCGCCGAGGCCGAGCAACTGGTGGCCGACGGCCGGATCACCGACGGCTTCACCGTGGCCGTGCTCTACCGGGCGCGGCTGGCGGGGCTGCTGGGAGGCCCGGCACTCCCGTAGGCGGCCGGCCAGAACTGGCCCTGCCGCGTCCCGTGCTCCCAAAGGGCCGCCACCGGCAGCTCGGTGAGGCGGTCTCCGAACGACAGCCGAGGTGTAGCCGAGTGGTCGGCGGCTCGTCGAAGTGGCTCCCAACTCTGCTGGTCGTCGATACCGTTTTCCCATGACGGATCTACGCCGAGCATCGGTGGACGAGGTTCTGCAGCGGGTCGAGGCGGCCCTGGGGACGCGGCTCGACCGGACCACCGTGGTCCGCAAGCGGCGGTCGGTGGGAGCTCGTACGGAGCGCGGCACGTGGGTACGCATCGAGCGGCGAGGGCTGGACCGGATCGGCGTTCAGGGCGGGGACGGCACGCCTTCCGCAGAGGCACTGCAGGGGATTTCGAAGCCCGAGTGGCTGGTCGGCATCGCTTGGCGGGACGAGGCCGAGCCGGTCATGTGGCGAGCTGATGAGACCGAGCTTCTGCCATCCGCACCGGTCGGGTCCGCAGTTGTGGCCGAGGCTCCGGATCTGCCCTCCGGGTGGTGGGCGGAGCTGAATGCTTCGCTCGATGCCCTCGCGGGACAGCAGACGAACCGGATCGCCACGCCGGACACGGAGACGATCACCCAAGCACTGGTGACGCAGACGATCCGTCAGGTGTTCCCGGACGTCGACGCCACGGTGAGTGAGTGGTGCCCAGCGCACGCGGATCTGAACTGGGCGAACGTGACGGCGCCGCAGTTCTGCGTCTTCGATTGGGAGGACTGGGGCATGGCCCCGCGCGGCCTTGACGCGGCGACCTTGTGGGCGGCGTCGCTTGCCGTTCCGACCTTGTCCGATCGCGTCCGCGTCGAACGGAGGGCGGACTTCGCGAGCCGGGACGGCAAGCTGATGACGTTGTTCGTCGCGGCGAAGCTCCTCGGGCCGTACGCTCGCCCCGGGGATCCGCGCCTTGCCGGTGCTCGTGCGGTGGCCGAGCAGGTGGCGAAGGAGCTTCATGCGCCCTGACGCACGAACTGCCGGTACTCCCTCCTCTCGGACCTCGCGCCGAAGGGCGTCCATGGGGCTGGCGTCGGTCGGTTCAATCTTGCGGCCGACGATCACCCCCGGTACGGGTCGATACCAGGGCGGATGCGCTTGATCAGCAGCATGGTGTCGTTCGGGGTGAGGAGGACGGATCGGAAACGGTGCTGCGTGGCGCTCTGCTTCCTGTTCGATGGGACGGCCGGTCAGTGAAGGAGCGTGTGCCGTCGCTCGGACGACCAAGTTCAGGACAACGGATCCCCCAGCGCCCTACCTCCCTCTACGCTCGACTCATGACGAATCGAGACTTCATCGTGGTGACCACCACTCATGACGCCGAGGACAAGGCCCGTGCGCTCGCTGCGGCTATGGTCCGTGAACGTCTCGCCGCCTGCGCGCAGGTCTACCCGATCAACTCGGTCTACTGGTGGGACGGTGACGTGCAGGCCGAGCCGGAGTGGCGCATCGACTTCAAGACCCGCGCGGACCTGGCCGACCGCCTGGCCGCCTTTATCGGCGAGCAGCACAGCTACGACACCCCGGAGATCATCGGTGTCCCCGTGGTCACCGGTAGCACGGCGTACCTGGACTGGGTGAACTCCGAGACCGTCAACTGACAGCACCCAGCGTGGCTCGGATCTCGTCACTGAAGCCACGGGCCACGCTGTTCTGCTCCGGCAATTGCTTGGCGAGGGAGAGAAGTCGGACCTTGCCCATGGTCGTCTCGGTCTCGACGGTGGCCGCCAGAGCCCGTCGGCCGATCTCCACCGCCTGTTCGACGTCGCCCGTCATTAGATAGCCGGTCGCCATGTCGCCAAGGATGGCGACCCGGACCTTCGTGTCATCGCTCCCCAGCGCGGTCAGCGTCTCGTCGGCGGCAGCTCCGAGCGCGGGATGGTCCAGCGTCGCGTAGGTGGCAACGGTCATGGAGCCGAGCCGTGCACGGCGGAAGAAGCTCACCCATGCCTGCTCGCCGTCCGGATTGGCGTAGTCGAATGCGGTGGTAGCCCGTTCCAGTGCTCGGATAGCTCCTTCGCGGTCGCCTTGCTTCGCCGCTTCCTCGGCCTCTCGTGCGCACAGCCACGCTCGCGCCGTCGCATACCCAGGGCCTCGGACCTGGTCCTGTGCCGCCGACAACATCTCCCTGGCCTTGGCTGGGTCCACTCCGTACGACGCATAGCCGAGCGTCAGCGCGTTGACTGCACCGTGTCCGGCGTTCTTCCCGGCAAAAGCGGCCGTCGAGTAGTACTGGCGGGCTGTCGCGTAGTCGCCGAGGTCCCAGTGGATCCAGCCTGCCAGCGCCGCCGTCTCGCCTGCAGTGATTGTGAGCGCCCGCTGATGGGCACCCGCGCTGGGGAGGACTGAGGTGATGGTGTCCAGATGGGCTGATAGCCGGGCTGCGAGGAGACGGGCCGGTGTGTGTTCCTCAGTCGTGAACATCAGGGCCGTTGAGCGTTCCAGGCGATCCATCGGCTGACCGTCTTGCCGTCAACGCCGCATGCCTCTGCGAGCTGCGCTTCGGTCATCTTGGCACTGGCCATCGCACGGCGGAGAGCGTGATTCATAGTTCACCTCTTGGGCCCGTAGGGGACGGGACGAACCGTATCGGTGAGGTGTCCCAAACGTCCCGCAAACGCGGTTGGAAGCTGCCGGGTTCTGCCAGCGAGCGGCGCCCGTCAGGCCGGGATCTCCGAACTCGCGGGAACGGGAGGTTGGACGCCGGTGAGTTCGGCGGCTCGGGCGGCGAGGAGCGGGGCGAGCTCGGGGTAGTAGCCGCGTGCGACGGCTTGCAGCATCTCGGCGAGGGCGGCGCGTTCGCCGATCCGGCCGGCGGGGGAGCCCAGCACGTCGGCGAACTCCGTGCGGATGCGACCGGCCACCTCGGGGACGAGGAGGCTGTTCACGTGCAGTATGCCGAGGTCGTAGCCCAGGGGGAGCAGGCCCCAGCGCTCCCAGTCGAGAATCACCAGCGGCGCGGTCAGGTTGCCCCAGTGCAGGTCACCGTGGCCGGTGACCCTCTCGACTTTCTCCGGGGCCGGGACACCGAGGAACTGGGGGAACGCTTTCTCGAACCAGCTGTCTCGCACCGTCGTCCGCACACCCTGAGCCTGCCCGAGCTGGGTGAGGGCACGACGCAGGCTGTTCCACCACTCGTCAGGCAATCGGGGATCGTGGTCCAGATCGGGGCGGTGCGGCGAGATGACCGGGTGCGTCACGAAGTCGAGGAGGTCGGCGCCGTAGCCGAACCCGTCCGTGACCCAGTCGAGCGAGCCGTGCAGCCGAGGGCGCGGTACGTCGTCAGGCACCAGCGCCTCCGCACCCGCGATGCCTTCACCGCTCGGCCGAGCACCAGCGGTTCGTTTGGTCGAGAAAACGCGCAACCACCTGCTTCCGGCCCGCCGGCTGAGCGTGAGTCCCTGGACTCCCCAGACCGGGGCGCCGTCACAGTGCACCCCCAATCGGTAGGCCGCGTCCCGGTGCGCGGCCTCCATCCGCAACCTGATTGCTTCATCCGGTGGCGAGTACATCGATCACCCTTCCGAGTCGGTCAACGTCCAGCGGTTCGGCCAGTGCCTGGGCAGCATCGTTCCAGTGCTGCTGGCTGCTGGCCGACAACAGCACCACGTCCAGCGCGGGGCACGAAGCCGCCACCAACAGCGCAGCGGCCGGGGCCGACAGGCCGGGGCGGATCAACTCCACCAGTTCGGGTGTCATCAGCCCGGGCAGCTCACCGCCGTGCAGTGGCGCGGAACCGAAGGTGGTAACCCCGAAGCGCCGCGCGTCCACGAGCGGTCCACCACCCTGCAGCCCCTGCGCGATCTGGTCGGCCATCACCAGGCTCACCGGCAGTTGCAGCCCGCTGAAGTTGTGCGAGTCTGAGCCGGCAGCCTCCCGAGCGAGCCGTGCGAGATCCGGCACCGTGAACGCGCCCGACTCCAGACCCGACCAGGTGGCGACGCCGTACCCGCCGATCCTCCCGGCCTGGGCGAGCTCCTCCAGCACGGCGAACGCCGCCCGTAGTGAACCATGCAGTCGGCTCCGGTCGCGGTCCGGTGCGGCTCGCTCGGGGTTGTGCACGAACACCACGCTCGCGCGGCCCAGCACCCTCAGGGACTGCGCGGTCTGCCAGCGGACGAACGCGGGGTCGAGGCAGTGCCCGATGGCCGCCTGTTCCTGGCTAATCACCCCGGCCGCGACAGCGGAACGACCCTGTGCGACCGTGTGGAACCCCGTCTTGGTGCTGACCCCGCCTGTCGGGTGCTCAGCCAGAACGGGTGCCAAGTCCTGGTGCGCCCGACCGTGCGCGTAGTTGGGGGCTGTGTCCACCCACGCCGCTCCGGAGGCGAGGGCGGTGCGCGCCGCCTGCTCGACGGCGCGCACCCGGTAGGTTCCCAACGCGAGAACGGCTGTCACAGCGCCGTCCCCACCACAGCAGCCGCTTGGCCCTCGATCAGGACGGACACCAGCGAGGCCACGTCCTTGACCTCCAGGTCGGCCGTCGCGGCCAGCGAGGCCAGCGTGACCGGTTGCCCTCTCAGCAGCACCCGCAACAGCGGGCCGGCCTGATCGGCGAAGTCCCATTCGGTCCCCGCCGCCGCAAGCGTCACAGTGCCTTCGGCTTCGTTCTCCGTCAGTCGTGCCCGAGGAGCGGTCAGGCGCACCGACACCTCCGGACGATTCGGAAGGCCGTTGACGTAAGGCAGCGAGGGCACCGCACGGCCGAAGTGGGTGGTGTCCACCGACTGAGCCCAACGGCTGACCAGATCCGGATCCGCCAGCTCGACCGCCATCACCTCACACAACTCGGCGACGAACGCGGCCTGTTCGGGCGGTGAGCCGAAGCGTGGCACGTCCAGCCGCAGCGCGAGTCGCGAACGCATCTCATCCACGACCCAGTTGAGCAGATCGGCCCCGGTGTGGGTGACCAGGCCGAAGGTCAGGTGCAAGGACTCGGTTCCCTGGTCCGCGCTGACCGCATGCCACCAGCCGCGCGGCACGTAGAGCACGTCACCAGCGTTCAGTACCAGGTCGGCGAGCGGTTCACCCTGTGGCTCCTCCGGGGCTTCCACGTCGCGGAAGGTCGGAGCGGTCCGGGTGGCCCCGAACAGCTTCCATCGCTTCGCCCCGTACATCTGGACGACCACCACGTCGTGGTCGTCCCAGTGCGTCCCGAAGCCCTCGCGCTCGGTCCACGAGGCGTAGGCGTTGACCTGCACTTGCGTGCCGACGAACCGTTCCAGGGCGTCGGCAGCGGCCCCGATCGGTGGGTGGATCGTGTCGATCGAGTCCAAGACGAGCGAGGCGCCCTTGGTCAACTGGGCGTGGAGGTCGGCCGGGTGAAGGCGGTGCCAGGTCACGGCTCGCCGGTTGGTCATCGGCACCGTGTACCGGGTGTGGGGCACCGTCTCGCCGTCCAGAGACAGGCGAAGCCGCGGGGGCTCCAGTCGGTGGGTGGCGAGGATGGTGTTCAGGTCGTCCCAGGACAGCAGGCCGGCGACATCGGCGGCCCTGCCCGGGAAGACGGCGTAGGAGCGGTGGAGCGTCTGGGCGAGGAAGGACTCCCCGCCCAGACGCGCCGCCCACGAGGCAGCATCAAGCATCGTGGGCGTCCGACTCAGGTGTCGTTCTGGTCGGAACGGCCGCCCGTGTTGTCGGACGGCTGCTCGGCACGGGTCCGAGCAGCGGTGATCTTCCTGGCAGCGACCAGGAGACCACCGTCAGCGGCCGGGGCCGCCGGGGTGTCCTGCACCATGTGCTTCTTCCCTTCTATTTGGGAACTCCCACCGGGGTTTCCGGCGGGAAGACTTCGGGTGGCGCCAGCGGGGAGGTTCCTAGGCGGTGGTGAGCGACGGCAACGGTTCACCAGGCTCCGGAGGTTGCGCCGCCCGAGCCAAGGCGGCGGGCCGAGAATCGCTCGCCACGGCGCTGGAAGACACCTCGAACCAGGTCCGCTTACCGCCGGTCTCAAGGGATTCCATGCCCCAGGCCGTGGCCAACGCGTCCACCAGGAAGAGCCCGCGCCCGGACGTCGCCTCAGCCTCCGAGCCGACTGCCTCTGGCAGCTCCGCACTGGTATCGGCGACCTCTACACGGAGCCGCATGCCCGTCCAGCGGACGGACACCTGGCAGGTCTGCGCGGTGTGAACCACGGCGTTGGTGATGACCTCGCTGGCCAAGAGTTCGACGTCGCGCAGCGCCTCCTCCGTCAGTGGCAGCTCCCACCGTCGGACAGCCTGTATCACCAGCCGCCGGGCTTCGGGCACGGCCTCGGCGCTGGGCTGTACACGAAGGCCGAAGGGTGCCGGTGTGGGGATGTGGCGTGTGGCGACGGACATTAGTGCGGACCTTTCACCGGGATGGGTCGACAGTTGGCCAACCCCTGCCGGAATTCACCCGGCAGGGTCTACAGAACTGCCTCCAAGCCCGCTGGACCAGAGCAGAATTGATGCACCGATGAGGCATCGGTGCTGCATGCTGTGGCATGACCTGGCGTTTCGGCTCCGGCCTGACTGGCGCATCATGGGAGGACACGCGATGGCACCCAGGAGACACCAGTTCATCCAGCGCAGGGAGGCAGTCGGCCACACGCAGGAATCGCTGGCTGAAGTCCTCCGGGTGGACCGCACAACCGTGGGACGCTGGGAGAGTGGCAGAGCGACCCCGCAGCCATGGATGAGGCCAAAGCTCGCCCGCGCCCTGAAGGTCTCGGCCGATCAGTTGAGCGAGCTGCTTGCTGTACGACCACCAGTACCACAGGACAGAGTCCCGTGTACCCACAGCAGTCAGGGCGGAAGCCGGCTCCCGGAGCCTGACTGGCCACCGGAAGACGGCGCCCGTTCGATCGTTGCCGCAGTAGCAGCCGACTCGGCAGAGTCAGCCCACTTTCTCGCTATCGCGAGTGCGACCAACGTGGATGAGGCCCTGCTGGAGCAGATTGACGCGGATGTTGCCCGACTCGCGGCTGACTACGTCAGCAGACCCGTGGCCGAGCTCTTCCACGAGATCGGAGCTCTCAAGCGAGCCGTGTTTGAATTGGTCCGAGGACGCCAACACCCTTACCAGGCAGCCCAGCTCTACCTCCAAGCGGGACGCCTGTGCGGGCTGGCCACTCACGTTGCCCTCGATCTCGGCCAGTACACGGCTGCGGCCACTCACTCACGAACGGCCTGGCGGTGTGCAGAATCCGCCGGTCACAACGGGCTTCGGGCCTGGACCAGATCTGTCCAGTCGCTGATCGCATACTGGCAGCAGGACTACCGCCGGGCTGCCGAGTTGGCCAGAGCTGGGCAGCCGTTTGCCGACGGCGGGACCGTTGCCGCCCGCCTTCTCAGCCTCGAAGCTCGCGCCGCCGCTGCCCTCGGCGATACGGCGCAGGCCTTGCGGGCGGTGGAGGCCGCAACTTTAGCTCGAACTACGGTACTTCCCGATGTGGACCTTCCCGGTGTGTTCGCTTTTCCGGAGGCCAAGCAATGGGCGTATGCGGGTACCACACTCCTTGCCCTGGGCAGCCGCTCGCACGTGAATCGGGCGATCGACGCGTCAACCATGGCTATCTCCATGTACGAGTCTGCGCCGCAGCAGGATCAGTCCTCTGGCGACCTGCTGGCCGCCCGCCTTGACCTTGCCGGCGCTCGCCTCGACCTTGGCGACATTGCTGGTGCTGGGAAGGAGCTAGCCGTCGTGCTCGACGCCGCACCCGACCGACGAACGGCCAGCATCTCCACCCGCCTCAGCGCACTGAGCAGTCGTCTCTCCGAGCCCGTCTACGGAGGCTCCCCAATCGCCCGGAGCCTCCGCGAGAATGTCCGGGAAGCCTGTTCCCGGCCCGCGCTCACCAACCCCTCGGAGCCAGTCACGTGACGAGCAATACCGCCCCGCAGGACGCAGCAGTTGCCGACAGGACGACCCTCGCGGGCAAGGCGTACGCCGACGGACGCCACCTGGCGGCCCGTCAGTCGATCTACCGATGGCAGCATCCGCAGTACGATCTGCCGGGACTCGTCACGGAAGAACTGGCCGAGGTCAACGGCACCGTTCTCGACATCGGTTGCGGCAACGGCAAGTTCGTCAGTCGCCTGCACCAGGAGCGCCCGGATCTACGGGTCGTCGGAGTGGACATCTCGGCTGGGATCCTCGCCGATGTCGCGAAGCCGGTTCTGGTGGCTGACGCCCAGGCTCTGCCCTTCACTGACGGCATCGCCGACGCGATGCTCGCGCTCCACATGCTGTACCACGTGCGGGACATCGCGGCCACGGTGAAGGAACTGGCACGGGTCCTCCGGCCCGGCGGCCTGCTCGTCGCCTCGACCAACAGCGACGCTGACAAGCGCGAGTTGGACCAGCTGTGGGCAAGGGCGGCGGGCGACGTGCTCGGTGTTCCCGAGGGACCGGCACGGGTGTCGCTCAGCTCTCGCTTCTCGTTGGAGAAGGCCCCTGCCTTCTTGGCTGCGGAGTTCAGCGACGTCCGGGTTCGAGAACTGCCGGGCATCATCGAAGTCACCGACCCGGCCCCGGTGGTGGCCCATCTCGCCTCGTACGATGCCTGGGCCGAGCAGGGCGGGGTGCCGTTCCAGGAAACCGTGGTGCGGGCGCAGGAGATTGTTGCAGAGGCCATCGCCAATGAGGGCTGTTTCAGGATCAGTTGTCGCGGTGGAATCCTCGTTTGTGCGTCATAGCGCGGTTCGCAACCGCATCTGCGAAGATCGGAGCCATGATGGCCGAGCGTCCCTTCGTCCTGCTGAGCGTTGCCAGTTCGATTGACGGCTACATCGACGACACCTCGCCGCAGCGCCTGCTGCTCTCGAACGCGGACGACTTCGATCGGGTTGACCAGGTGCGGGCCGAGTCGGACGCCATCCTCATCGGTGGCAACACCCTGCGCAGTGACAATCCGAGGCTGCTGGTCAACAGCGAGAAGCGGCGGGCCGATCGGGTGGCGGCGGGCAAAGCCGAGTACCCGTTGAAGGTCACCGTCACTGGTAGCGGCGATCTGGACCGGGATCTCAAGTTCTGGCACTTCGGGGACAAGAAGGTCGTCTACACGACGGACGCCGGAGCACTGAAGCTGCGTGATCGCCTCGACGGGCTGGCGGATGTGGTCAGCACGGGCGAGACCGTGGACTTCGGGGTGATGCTCGCTGACCTCGCCGGCCGGGGTGTGGAGCGGCTGATGGTCGAGGGTGGCGGCCAGATCCACACTCAGTTCCTCTCACAGGGGCTGGCCGACGAGGTCCATCTGGCCGTCGCGCCGCTGCTGGTGGGGGAGGCGGGAGCGCCGCGCTTTGTGTATCCGGCGGAGTTCCCCGGTGGCAGCAGCTGGCGGATGCGGCTGCTGGAGGCGCGGGCCGTGGGGGACGTGGTGCTGCTGCGGTACGCCCCGAGGGAGGCATCGGCATAAGGGGGCGCACAGGGGCGCGCGGTGCGGTTGCGTATGGTGGTTGCGCGATCGCGGAGTGTGGTTTTCGGTGCTCGTGGCGGTGTAGCGTGCGCGGTGGAACGGGTCGCCCCTGAACGGAAAGGGGCGAGCCCGGGCGGGTGTTCGAGCACTCGGCCGGGCTCTTCACCCGCCGAGTGGAAGAAGCCACCGGGGATGCTCAGGCATGTTATCGCGCCCACGCGCGCCTTCACGCAGATCGCCAACGCGCACATCTGGGATGACGACCTGTCAGATTCCGCCTTCCGGCTGCTGGTTCGCGCACTGGCGCTCTCCGACGAGGCTGCCCAGAGGACGACGGTGACGGAGCTGGCCGCCGGGTTGACGGGTGGCCGGATCACCGCCGACCGGGCGCGGCGGCAGCTCACCAGGGCCGGGCTGCTGCACACCAGCAAGTGCCGCAGTGCGACAGGGCAGTTGCGCTCGGAGTCGCTGGTGTCCAGCGTGCCGTTGCGGCCGGGGGAGGCGGAGGAGCTCTTCGCCGTGCGGCGGGATGGCGGCGGCGGACCGGGTGCCGGAAAACCGAAGGACGAACGGGCCGTCAGCCCGTCATCCGGCATCGCCCTCCCTACGGGAGAAACACTGCGGGACAACACGACTTCCCCCCTCCCGGTCCCGCAGCCCTCAGAGCCCCCAGAGCCCCCAGAGCCCCCAGTGGATCCTGACGGCCGCCTGGAGCTGGCGGAGCGGGTGCTGCGGTCGCTGCACCTGGTCGACGCCCGCCTGGTGCTCGGCTCCCGGGGCGTGGCCCGCCTGGCCCCGCTAGCCGCCGAGTGGCTGGCCAGGGGCGTCAGCGTGGCGGGTCTGCGGCACGCGCTGACCTCGGGGCTACCGGTATCGGTGAAGAGCGCCGCCGGGCTGATGCGCAACCGGCTGCAGGAGAAGATGCCCGCCCACGAGCTGGACGATCTGCCGGTGAACCTGGCCGTCTGCACGGACTGCGAGCGGCCGTTCCGCGTCATCGCGGGCGAGGACCGCTGCGCGAGCTGCCGCACCGATGCGGCCACCCAGCCCCTGGAGCCCGAACCGCCGCGCCTGGGCTGGCGGGAGCGGCTGCGGCTGGCCGGACCGCTGGGAAGTCCCGCGCTCCCGTAGGCTTCCGGGCGTGACCAGTGAGTACCCGTTCCCCGACCTGCTCGGCGCCGCCACCGGTATCGGCTCGATGCCGGGTACCGATGCCCGGGAGGCCGCGAAGACCTCGACCGGCGCGCTCGAACAGCTTCCGTTCCTGCCCGAGCTGCCGGCCCGCGGGCCCGGGGCCGACATGATCGGGCGCTCGGCCGGCCTGCTGGTGGAGCTGTTCGCCGAGGTGCAGCCGAGCGGTTGGCGGTTCGCCGACCGACCGGGCCGGGACACCCGAAGGGCGCACTCGTGGCTGGGCGAGGACCTGGACGCGCTGGAGGAGTTCACCCAGGGGTACCAGGGGGCGCTCAAGCTCCAGGCGGTCGGGCCGTGGACGCTGGCCGCGAGCATCGAGCTCAAGTACGGCGAGAAGGCGCTCGCCGACCCCGGCGCCTGCCGGGACATCGCCGGCTCGCTGGCCGAGGGGCTGCGCCGCCACCTCGCGGACGTCCGCAAGCGGGTTCCCGGTGCGCAGTTGGTGCTGCAGCTGGACGAGCCCACGCTGCCCGCCGTGCTGGCCGGCCGGGTGAAGACGGCCAGCGGCTTCCAGCGGCTGCGCTCGGTGGACCGGCAACTGGCCGAGGAGGTGCTGCGGGAGCTGATCCGAAGCGTCGATGCTCCGGTCATCGTCCATTCCTGTGCCCCCGGGGTGCCGATCCCGCTGCTGCGCCGGGCCGGGGTCGCGGGCGTGTCACTGGACTTCGGTCTGCTGACGGAGCGTGAGGACGATGTGATCGGCGAGGCGGTCGAGGCGGGCACGGTGATCCTGGCCGGTGTGGTGCCGTCCACCGACGAAGATATGTCCGACCCGGCCGGTAGTGTCACGGGTGTCAGGACGTTGTGGCGCAGGCTCGGGCTCGATCCGGAACTGCTGGGCCGCCGCGTGCTGGTGACACCGACCTGCGGCCTGGCCGGCGCGAGCCCGGCCTACGCCCGCAAGGCGTTGTCACTCAGCGTGAGGGGCGCCCAGAGCCTGGTGGACAACCCGGAGTAGCGAACAGGAGGCTCAAGGTGGCGGCGGTCGAGGGCTGGGAGGACGTCCCGGCGCAGGTGCGCAGGCGGCACGCGGAGCTGGCGACCGAGATCGAGGAGCACCGGGTCCGCTACTACGAGCAGGACGCTCCGATCGTCAGCGACGCCGAGTTCGACGCGCTGATGCGGGAGCTGGAGGCGCTGGAGGCCGAGCATCCGGCGCTGGTCACGCCGGATTCGCCGACCCAGAAGGTGGGCGGCGGCGCGGCCGAGGGCTTCACCAAGGTCGAGCACCGCGAGCGGCTGCTCAGCCTGGACAACGCGATGGACGACGGGGAGCTGGCCGCCTGGGCGGACCGGGTGGCCCGCGAGCTGGACGGCATCGACTACCACTACCTGTGCGAGCTCAAGGTGGACGGCCTGGCCGTCAACCTCACCTACGAGCACGGGCGGCTCACCCTGGCCGCCACCCGCGGCACCGGCCGGGTCGGCGAGGACATCACCGCCAACATCCGCACCATCAAGGAGATCCCGCACCAGCTCAAGGGCGACGACCTGCCCGCCCTGGTGGAGATCCGCGGCGAGGTCTACCTGCCCACCGAGGCCTTCGAGGAGCTGAACGCCTCGTTCGCCGCCGAGAACGAGCGCCGCAAGGCGGAGAACGAGGAGCGGGCCAAGGAGGGCAAGCGCCCGCAGGCGCTGCTCAAGCTGTTCGCCAACCCCCGCAACGCCGCCGCCGGTTCGCTGCGCCAGAAGGACCCGCTGGTCACCGCCTCCCGCCCGCTGCACATGGTGGTGCACGGCATCGGTGCCCGCGAGGGCTTCGTCATCGACTGCCAGTCGCACGCCTACCAGCTGCTGCGCGACTGGGGGTTGCCCACCGCCAAGCACAACAAGGTGGTCGGCACGCTGGACGAGGTGCGGGCGTTCATCAAGCAGTACGGCGAGCAGCGCCACTCCGTCGAGCACGAGATCGACGGCGTGGTGGTCAAGGTGGACGAGATCGCGCTGCAGGGCCGGCTCGGCTCCACCTCCAAGTCGCCGCGCTGGGCGATCGCCTGGAAGTACCCGCCGGAGGAGGTCACCGCCAAGCTGGCCTCGATCAAGGTCGGCATCGGCCGCACCGGCCGGGCCACCCCGTACGCCGTGCTGGCCGAGCCGGTGAAGGTGGCAGGCTCGATGGTGCAGTACGCCACCCTGCACAACCAGCAGGTGGTGAAGGCCAAGGGCGTGCTGCTCGGTGACACCGTCGTACTGCGCAAGGCCGGTGACGTGATCCCGGAGATCCTCGGCCCGGTGGAGGACTTGCGGGACGGCACCGAGCAGGAGTTCGTGATGCCCTCGCACTGCCACGAGTGCGGCAGCGAGCTGCGCCCGATGTCCGAGGGCGACATCGATCTGCGCTGCCCCAACGCGGAGTTCTGCCCGGCCCAGATCCGCGAGCGGATCGCCTACCTGGGCGGACGCGAGTCGCTGGACATCGAGGGGCTGGGCTATGTGGCGGCCACCGCGCTCACCCAGCCGCTGGAGCCTGCTGACGCTCCTGTCAAGAACGAGGGGGACATCTTCGGTCTGACCGTGGAGCAGCTGCTGCCGATCCGGGTGCTGGTGCGCGACCCGAAGACCGGCATGCCCAAGCTGGACGACGCCACGGGGGAGGAGCGCGAGGTCGCCTTCTTCGCCAACCTCAAGGGCCAGCCCAAGAAGAACACCACGGTGCTGCTGGACAACCTGGCCGGCGCCAAGGAGCGCCAGCTCTGGCGCTACCTCAACGGCCTGTCGATCCGTCATGTCGGCCCGGTGGCCGCCCAGGCGGTCGCCCGTGAGTTCCGCGACCTGGACCGGATCTTCGCGGCGAGCGAGGACGAGCTGGCCGCGGTCGAGGGGGTCGGGCCGATCATCGCCAAGGCCATCGTCGAGTGGTACCAGGAGGATTGGCACCGGGAGATCCTGCGCAAGTGGCGTGAGGCGGGGGTGCGGTTCGTCGAGGAGGCCCCCGAGGAGGAGGGCGAGCGCCCGCTGGAGGGGCTCACCGTGGTGGTCACCGGCACGCTGGCCGGGCACACCCGGGACGGCGCCAAGGAGGCCCTGGTGGTCCGGGGCGCGAAGGTGACCGGGTCGGTGTCGAAGAAGACCGACTTCGTGGTCGTCGGCGACAACCCTGGGTCGAAGTACGACAAGGCGGTCCAACTCGGCCTGCCGGTGCTGGATGACGCCGGATTCGCGGTGCTGCTGGAGTCCGGGCCGGCCGCGGCGCGGGCGCACCTCGGACTGCCGACCGGCGAGGAGGAGCCGGTCGAGGTAACCACCGAGGGGGCTGACCAGGGCTGACGTGTCCCTCTTGTTATCGTGCTGATGCCCCGTCACCTGGGTGCTGGGCGCGTAAAGAGGGCATCGTGTCACTGTGCGGCGCCGGTTCCGTGCTGACGTGCTCGCGGATGACCGAAAGTCCGCCCTCCCGATGGGGGCGGACTTACCCTGGAGCGCAACAGTGTGTCAGCAGGAGTGGGGGGCACCGGCCAGCGAGATCAGCGGGTGGCCGGCGCCGACAGGGGCGCTTCCAGGCTGAGACCGACTGGCACTCGATCAGAAAGTGCCAGGCCGACCGTTCTTCGGATCGGCTCCAGCCGCGATGCGGCCTGGCCGGGGGCGGGCCTGACGGAGGACAGGGCGTATGGATCGTACGACCGGCGGTGCGCCGACGCGTCCGCCGCAGGGGGTGGCAGGCGCCGTCCTGCTGCTCGGCGTGCTGCTGGCCGGTGCCGCACCGCTCATTCCCCTGGCCGTGCTGGTCTGCCGGCACGAGCCCGAACTGCTGCCGTTGTTCGCGGTGCCGCTGGCCGTGCTGGTGGCCGCCTGGCGGATCGCCCGGGATCGGGCCCGGGACCAGCTCACCGATCCGCTCACCGGCCTGCCCAACCGGCATGCCCTGCTGCTCGCCGCCCAGGAGGCGATCGCCGAGCACCAGGACCAGGGTGACTACTCGGTCGGGCTGATCCTGCTCGACCTCGATCGGTTCCGATCGCTCAACGACACGCTCGGTCACGCCGCCGGGGACCGGCTACTGGTGCACATCGGGCGTCGGCTGCACCGGGTGCTGCGCGGCGGGGCCGCGGACGGCCGGCCGGCCGCGCCCACCTCCTCCTGTGCCGGCGCCGCCGCCGCCCTGGTGGCGCCGCGGTCCGTCGGCGGCTTGGCACCGCAGCCCGCGTCCTTCGCCGCCACCACCATCTCCGCGGCCTCGCCCATCCCCGCCCCACGCCAGGCCCCGCTGACGGCGCCGCCCGCCTCGTCGCCGCCCGCCTCGTCCCTGGCCGCCGAGCGCCGCCGGGAGACCGGCGAGCTACTGGCCGGCCTGGAGCCGCTGGCCGAGAACGGCCGCCGCGCGGTGGTGGCCCGGATGGGCGGCGACGAGTTCGCGGTGCTGCTGCCCGGCGTCGGCCGCCCCGACCTGCTGGAGCGCCTCGCCAAGGCGCTGATCGCCGAGCTGGCCGCCCCGATCCGGCTGGACGGCCTGCTGCTGGTGCTGGAGGCCAGCGCCGGCGTCTGCGTGTACCCGCAGCACGCCGACGACGCAGAATCGTTGCTGCGCCGGGCCGACGTGGCGATGGGCCACGCCCAGCGCTCCCGCACCGGCGTCGCCCGGTACGACAAGTCCCAGGACGTCGACACCCCGTACCGGATCGGCCTGCTCGGCGATCTGCGCCGGGCCCTGGAGACCGGCGAGGTGCAGCTGCACTACCAGCCCAAGGTGGCCTTCGACGGCCGGGTGGTGGGTCTGGAGGCGCTGCTGCGCTGGGAGCGGCCCGGGCGCGGCCGGGTCTCGCCGGACGAGTTCGTGGGCC
The DNA here is from genome assembly GCF_029892145.1 of Kitasatospora sp. GP30. NCBI lineage: Bacteria > Bacillati > Actinomycetota > Actinomycetes > Kitasatosporales > Streptomycetaceae > Kitasatospora > Kitasatospora sp. GP30. Next base: position 30,345 of record NZ_JARZAH010000051.1, on the reverse strand, counting down.
TGGCCGAGTCCAGCGGCCTGATGCCCCGGCTGACCGACTACGTGCTGGAGGCCGCGATCGGCCAGCTGGCCGCCTGGCGGGCCCATGACCTCCAGGTGCAGGTCGCCGTCAACGTCTCGCCGCGGGACGTGCTCAGCCCCGGCTTCGCACAGCGGGTGGCCGAGCATCTGGGCCGCCACCAGGTGCCGGCCCACGCGCTCCAGCTGGAGATCACCGAGCGGCTGCTGCTCGACGACTCCCGGCTGGCCGCCGACACCCTGGCCCAGCTGCGCCGGCAGGGCGTCGGGATGTCGCTGGACGACTTCGGCACCGGCCACTCCTCGCTGGTGCGGCTGCGCAGCCTGCCGGTGGGCGAGCTGAAGATCGACCGGTCCTTCGTCTCCCGGATGGTCGCCGACCACCACGACGCCGCGGTGGTGCGCTGCTCGGTGGAGCTGGCCCACTCGCTGGGGCTGACCGTGGTGGCCGAGGGCGTGGAGGACGACGCCACCTGGGAGCGGCTGCACAGCCTCGGGGTGGACGCCGTCCAGGGCTGGCTGGTCTCCGCCGCGCTGCCCGCCGACCAGGCCACCGCCTGGCTCAAGGTGCACCGCACCGGCCCGCCGCCGGCCGAGCGGGTGCCCGGGCTGCGGCGCTGGACCGGGATGGCCGAGCTGTCCCGCCCGGGGGTGCCGCGCCAGCCGCTGGCCCCGCCGAGCCAGGCTCCGACGGCCCCTCAGTAGCCCCGGCCGGACGCCGGCAACCCCTCAGTAACAACGGTCACGCGCCGTGCCCCCTAGGATGGTCGGTAAAGACAAGGAGGACGGGTCGCTCCCGCGTGCGGTGATCGCGTGCGGTGATGCCGTTGCCGTCCTCGCCCGAACTCACCCTGAGGATCGCTGCATGCCTGGCATCACGCGCGAGGAGGTCGCCCACCTCGCCCGGCTGTCGCGTCTGGAGTTGCAGGCCGAGGAGCTGGACCACCTCGCCGAGCAGCTGGACGTGATCATCGGCGCGGTCGCCCGCGTTTCCGAGGTCGCCGGACAGGACGTCCCGCCGACCTCCCACCCGCTGCCGCTGACCAATGTGCTGCGCGCCGACGAGGTGCGGCCGTCGCTCAGCCCCGAGCAGGCGCTCTCCGGCGCCCCCGCCGCCGAGGAGCAGCGCTTCCGGGTCCCGCAGATCCTCGGGGAGGACTGACCAGCCATGACCGACCTCATCAAGCTCACAGCGGCGGACACCGCCGCGGCGATCAAGGCCGGCCGGGTCAGCGCCGTCGAGGTGACCCAGGCCCACCTGGACCGGATCGACGCCGTCGACAAGAAGGTCAACGCCTTCCTGCACGTCGACACCGAGGGCGCGCTGGCCGCCGCCCGCGCGGTGGACGCCAAGCGCGCCGCCGGCACCGAGCTCGGCCCGCTGGCCGGTGTGCCGCTGGCCCTCAAGGACGTCTTCACCACCAAGGGCGTGCCGACCACCTGCGGCTCGAAGATCCTCGAAGGCTGGATCCCGCCCTACGACGCCACCCTGACGACCCGTCTGAAGGACGCGGACGTGGTGATCCTGGGCAAGACCAACATGGACGAGTTCGCGATGGGCTCCTCCACCGAGAACTCGGCCTACGGCCCGACCGGCAACCCCTGGGACCTGTCCCGGATCCCCGGCGGCTCCGGCGGCGGCTCGGCGGCCGCGCTGGCCGCCTTCGAGGCCCCGCTGGCGATCGGCACCGACACCGGCGGCTCGATCCGCCAGCCCGGCGCGGTCACCGGCACGGTCGGCGTCAAGCCCACCTACGGCTCGGTCTCCCGCTACGGCCTGGTCGCCTTCTCGTCCTCGCTGGACCAGGGCGGCCCGTGCGCCCGCACCGTGCTGGACGCGGCGCTGCTGCACGAGGCGATCGCCGGCCACGACCCGCTGGACTCCACCTCGATCAACGCGCCGGTCCCGGCCGTGGTCGAGGCCGCCAAGATGCGCGACATCCGCGGCATGCGGATCGGCGTGGTCAAGGAGTTCGCCGGCGAGGGCTACCAGGCCGGCGTGATGCAGCGGTTCAACGAGTCCGTGGAGCTGCTGCGCGAGCTGGGCGCCGAGGTTGTCGAGGTGTCCTGCCCGTCCTTCACCCTGGCGCTGCCCGCCTACTACCTGATCGCCCCCAGCGAGGCCTCCTCCAACCTGGCGCGCTTCGACGCGATGCGCTACGGCCTGCGGGTCGGCGACGACGGCTCCCGCTCGGCCGAGGAGGTCACCGCGCTGACCCGCGAGGCCGGCTTCGGCGCCGAGGTCAAGCGCCGGATCATCCTGGGCACCTACGCCCTCTCCTCGGGCTACTACGACGCCTACTACGGCTCGGCGCAGAAGGTCCGCACCCTGATCTCGCGCGACTTCGACGCCGCGTTCGCCGGGGTCGACGTGCTGGTCTCGCCGACCACCCCGACCACCGCCTTCCCGATCGGCGAGCGCGCCGACGACCCGATGGCGATGTACCTGGCCGACCTGTGCACCATCCCGTCCAACCTGGCGGGCAACGCGGCCATGTCGCTGCCCTGCGGGCTGGCGCCGGAGGACAATCTCCCGGTCGGCCTGCAGATCATCGCTCCCGCGATGGCGGACGACCGCCTGTACCGGGTGGGCGGCGCCGTGGAGGCCGCACTCGACGACAAGTGGGGGCACACCCTGCTGGAGGAGGCACCGGCACTGTGAGCAAGATCGAGAAGGCCAAAGGCTTCAAGCATTCGAAGCCCGGCCTGCTGCTGTCCATCGGCACCAGCGCATTCGGCGCCCTGAGCATCATCAAGGACGTCAAGAAGGCCCGCTCCGAGCAGGACCGCCTGCTGCTGGCCAATGCCCTGGTGGGGGCCCTGGCCCTGGCCACCGGCACCGCCCTGCTGGTCCGCGAGCTGCGCCGGCTCGGCAGCGACGACGTCCTCGCGGACTGAGGTCAAGAGTGATCGAGTCGGCCAGTACCCGGCGTACTGGCCGACTCGGCCCGCACAGACTCGGACGGGAAGGAGGACGATGCGATGATTACGCGGATTGAGATCGACGGCTTCAAGTCGTTCCTCGGGTTCTCGCTTGACCTCACCCCGTTCACGGTTCTCGCTGGGCCGAACGGGTCAGGGAAGTCCAATCTGTTCGAGGCGATCGATCTCGCAAAAGGTCTGATCACGGACCGAGACGGCCGAAGTTGGCTTCGGGGTGGGCGGCGCGGTCAGCTGATCGATCAGTTCCACACCGGACCCGATGGCGTGACTGCTCGCCGGATGCGCATCGCCGTACGGTTCCTCATCTCGCTCCAGGGCTACGGCCTCCAGCATGTGGAGGCTGTTATCGAGTCCGAGCTTCGTGAGGCACCCGGTATGCCGGAGACCGTCGTGCGGTTGGCCTCGATCTCGGCAGAACCACAGGGCTGGGCGCTGACCGAACAGGAACTGGGCGAGATCCGTCGGACGGTGCTTGCGCCGGGATCTCTCGACCAGCTCGCCGCGTCGAAGAACATCCGGGTGGGTGACTTCTTCAGTGAGTTCCAGGGCTGGAATGTTCTTGCGCCCACGCCGGAGATGATGCGCAAGCCCGCGGACCTCTATGCCACGGACAACATCCAGTCCTGGGGCGGCAACCTGTCCGCCGTGGTCGGCCGGATGCTGCATCCCGAAGCCGGTTCACCGGGAGAGCAGGCATCGTTCAGTCTGCTGGCCGACGCTGCCGCTGTCCTGCCCGGACTCACCGGCCTGGTCCCGACTCCGGACCCGCATCGCGGTGTCTGGGATCTCGACCTCAGCTACGAAGCGTCGGCGAAGGTGCCGATCCGGCTGGCCTCTGACGGCACGCTGCGGGTCCTCGCGGTGCTGACTGCGGCCCATGACACGCAGAGCCCCGGCACGCTGATGATCGAGGAGCTGGAGAACGGCCTTCACCCCGGGCAACTTCGCGAGCTGGTGCGCCGGCTGCGTGCCACCACCGGGATATCGACGAGGCGGCAGGTCCTGCTCACCACCCACTCGCCAGTCCTGCTGTCCGCACTGCTGCCGGATCACCGGGGCGACGCGGTCTTTATTGACGCCGTGACACGTGTGGGTGGTGCGGCCCGACCGGTTCGCCACACCCGCGCCCGTCGGTTCGCCGACTCCGGCGAACCCGGGACCTACGTGCCGATGCGTGAAGCCCGGCGGTACCTGGAGAGTGCCGTGGCGGATTCCGGATGACCCGTTACCTGGTGCCCGGGTTGATCGCCGAGGGGCCGGACGACGAGGTGTTCCTCGGGCGGGTCATCGTCCGCCAGCTGCTCGCACTGGGCGCGACGGCCAGGGTGCCGTTCGATGTGCAGGAGTTCGTGCTCCGGGGGGACTGCTGGTCCACCAAGGGGCCCGAGCAAGTGGCCGCAGCGGTCGATGACCTGACCGCCGACTGCCATGTCGTCTTCCTGCACAACGACCACCGGGAACGGGGCAAGATCGACAAAGCGGCGTCGCTGACCGTGTTGCCCCAGGACCGGCGGATGGTCGGTATCGTGCCGGTGCGGGAGACGGAGGCGTGGTTGCTTGCAGACGGCGCGCTGCTCAGGACGGTGCCCGGCGCGGTGGCCGACCTCATCCCCGCTTCACCCGCCCAGGTGGAGAAGGTCGCCGACCCCAAGGACCTGTTGAGCCGTATTCTTCCTGGTTACGACTCCAGATTCCTCTCTGAGAAACTTAGCAACGAGATCGACCTGGTTCGTCTCAGGGCTCTACCCGCCTACCGCGCGTGGTGCGAGGAGCTCACCACCGTACTGAAGGAGTTGCACTTCCTGTGAGCGTCATGAACCTGGTCTCCTACGAGGACGCTCTCGCGTCGTACGACCCGGTGATGGGCCTGGAGGTCCACGTCGAGCTGGGCACCAAGACCAAGATGTTCTGCGGCTGCTCGACCGAGCTGGGTGCCGAGCCGAACAGCCAGGTCTGCCCGACCTGCCTGGGGCTGCCCGGCTCGCTGCCGGTGGTCAACGCGGTCGGCGTGGAGTCGGCGATCCGGATCGGGCTGGCGCTGAACTGCGAGATCGCCGAGTGGTGCCGGTTCGCCCGGAAGAACTACTTCTACCCGGACATGCCGAAGAACTTCCAGACCTCGCAGTACGACGAGCCGATCGCCTTCAACGGCTACCTCGACGTGCAGCTGGAGGACGGCTCGACGTTCCGGGTGGAGATCGAGCGCGCCCACATGGAGGAGGACACCGGCAAGTCCAGCCACGTCGGCGGGGCCACCGGCCGGATCCACGGCGCCACCCACTCGCTGCTCGACTACAACCGTGCCGGCATTCCGCTGATCGAGATCGTCACCAAGCCGATCGAGGGCGCCGGCGAGCGGGCGCCCGAGGTGGCCCGCGCCTACGTCGCCGAGCTGCGTGAGCTGATCCGCGCGCTGGGCGTCTCCGAGGCCCGGATGGACAAGGGGCAGATGCGCTGCGACGTCAACCTGTCGCTGCGCCCGAACGGCACCGAGACCTTCGGCACCCGCTCGGAGACCAAGAACGTCAACTCGCTGCGCAGTGTCGAGCGGGCCGCCCGCTTCGAGGTCCGCCGGCACGCCACCGTGCTGGGCCAGGGCGAGAAGATCATCCAGGAGACCCGGCACTTCCACGAGGACGACGGCAGCACCACCAGCGGCCGGATCAAGGACAACGCCGAGGACTACCGCTACTTCCCGGAGCCCGACCTGGTGCCGGTGGCGCCGTCCCGGGAGTGGGTCGAGGAGCTGCGCGCCGGGCTGCCGGAGCTGCCCCGGGTGCGCCGGGCCCGGCTGCAGGCCGAGTGGGGCCTGTCCGACAAGGACATGCAGGCGGTGCTCAACGCCGGTGCGGTGGAGCCGATCCTGGAGACCATCGCGGCCGGCGCCCCCGCCGACCAGGCCCGCAAGTGGTGGCTGGGCGAGCTGGCCCGCCGGGCCAACGAGACCGGCACCGAGCTCGCCGAGCAGCCGATCACCCCGGCCCAGGTGGCCCGGGTGTGCGCGCTGGTCGCCGAGGGCAAGCTCAACGACAAGCTGGCCCGCCAGGTGATCGAGGGCGTGCTGGCCGGTGAGGGCGAGCCGGACGAGGTCGTCGCGGGCCGCGGCCTGGCCGTGGTCTCCGACGACTCCGCGCTGGGCGCGGCCGTCGACCAGGTGATCGCCGAGAACCCGGACGTCGCGGAGAAGATCCGCGGCGGCAAGGTGCAGGCGGTCGGCGCGCTGGTCGGCGCGGTCATGAAGGCCACCCGCGGCCAGGCGGACGCGGCCAAGGTCAAGGACCTGATCCTGGAGAAGCTCGGCGCTGCCTAAGGCATCCGGCGTTCGGTGCGGCCACCCCTAAGGCCTTAGGGGTGGCCGCACCGTTTTTCGGACGTTCCTAAGGATCTGAGGCCCCGCAAGATCGGGCATGCTGCCGATGTGGCGCACCCCCCTGGGGGAGGAGTCTCTAAGTGTCAACAGAGACAGAGACGACGAGACCACAGGGGACCACGTCATGGAGTTCGAACTCTTCCGCCAGCGCACCGCCGAGCTGCAGGCCGCCGCCGCCCACGAGCGCCTGGTGACCGAGGCCCGCCGCGCCAACCGCGCCAACCGCACCGACCGGGGCCTGCGGCTCGGCCGCCTGGCCGGCCTGCGCCGGACCACCCGCGCCACCGCGGCTGCCGAGTGCTGACCGACGGCCCCGGCACCGCTGGCACGAGGGGAGCAGCGGAGCCGATCGACACGGCCGACAGCAGGAGCGGGGAGAGCACCCAGGGTGCTCTCCCCGCTCCCGTTTCACCGTCGGCGATATCCCATAGTCCGGCGTCAGCCGTATATGGCATGCTCAGCGCCGTGGAGCAGATGTCGGTCAGCCCGGTCTTCGTCGGTCGCGGCAGCGAACTGGCTGCGCTGGGCGCGGCGTTGCGTCGGGCGGGGGAGGGCCAGCCGCAGGCGCTGCTGGTCGGGGGCGAGGCAGGGGTCGGAAAGACCCGGCTGCTGGAGGAGTTCCTCGCCCAGGCGGAGGCGGCCGGCACCGTCACCATGCTCGGCAACTGCCTGGAGGTCGGCGCCGAGGGCCTGCCCTACGCACCGCTGGTCACCGCGCTGCGCCGGCTGCACCGCCGGCTCGGCCCGGAGCTGGCCCGCGCCGCCGAGGGCATGGAGGGCCACCTCTCCCGGGTGCTGCCGGAGTTCGGCGAGACCGACACCGAGCCCAACGACGAGTACGGGCGGGCCCGGCTGTTCGAGCACATCGGCCGGCTCTTCGATCGGCTCGGCGCCGAGCACACCCTGGTGCTGGCCATCGAGGACCTGCACTGGTCGGACCGCTCCACCCGGGAGCTGCTCGGCTACCTGATCGCCACCCTGCACAGCTCCCGGGTGCTGATCTGCGCCACCTACCGCAGCGACGACCTGCACCGCCGCCACCCGCTGCGCCCGTTCCTGGTCGAGCTGGAGCGGCAACGCACCGTCCAGCGACTGGAGCTGGACCGGTTCGGCCACCAGGAGGTGGCCGCCCAGCTGGCCGGCATCCTCGGCACCGAGACCCCGGACCGGCAGCTGGTGGAGCGGATCCACCACCGCTCCGAGGGGAACCCGTTCTTCGTCGAGGAGTTGGCCTGCTCCTACACCGGCGGCTGCTCGGTGGGTCTCAGCGACTCGCTGCGGGAGATCCTGCTGGTGCGGGTCGAGGCGCTGCCGGAGGCCACCCAGCGGGTGGTCAGGACCGCGGCCGAGGGCGGCTCGCGGATCGAGCACGAACTGCTCGCCGCCGTGCTCGACGGCAGCGAGGACGAGCTGCTGGACGCGCTGCGCACCGCCGTCGGCGCCAACATCCTGCAGCCGGACAAGGACGGCGAGGGCTACCGGTTCCGGCACGCGCTGGTCCGCGAGGCCGTCTCCGACGACCTGCTGCCCGGTGAGCGGACCAGGATCAACCGCCGGTTCGCCGCCGCGCTGGCCGCTGAACCCACCCTGGTGCACGGCGCCGAGCGCCCGGCCCGGCTGGCCAACTACTGGTACCACGCGCACGATCCGGCCCGCGCCCTGCCCAGCGCGCTGGACGCGGCCCGCGCCGCCCGTCGCCGCAACGCCTTCGCCGAGCAACTGCGGATGCTGGAGCGGGCCCTGGAGATCTGGGACGAGGTCGACGAGGAGGTGCTGGCGACCACGCTGCGCCCGCACGACTGGGCCGAGACCTACCCGCCCTGTTCCTGCGACCCGGGCCCGGTCAACGACGACGACTGCCAACAGCTGCGGCTGGTCGACGTGTTGGCCGAGGCGGTGGTCGCGGCCCGGCGGGCCGGCGACCGGGAGCGCGGGGTGAGCCTGGCCAAGCGCGCCCTCAAACTGGTGGACGAGGCCAGGGATCCGCTGCGCGCCGCCTGGTTCCGGATGAACCGGGCCCGGATGCTGGGCCATCTCAACCGGCGCGGCTACGCCGAGGAGTTGACGCATGCGCTGCGCCTGGTGGAGGGCCGTGAGCCGTCGGCCGTGCAGGCCGACGTCTTCTCGCTGGCGGTCGGCCAGACGATGCTGTACCGCCCGGCCGAGGCCGATGTGGTGCTGGCCGAGCGGGCCGTGGCGATCGCCCGTGAGGTCGGCGCGACCAGCGTCGAGCTGCACGCCCAGATGACCCTCGGCTCGCTCTACACCGAACTCGGCGACCCGGAGCGGGGCATCGCCACCCTGCGCGAGGCGATCGAGGGCGCCCGCCGGCTCGCCGTGCCGGATCTGCTCACCCGGGGGCTGAACAACCTGGCCAGCATGCTCGGCCACCTGGGCCGGGCCGAGGAAGGGGTCCAACTGGCCCGTGAGGGGCTGGCGGTGGCCGGCGACCTCGGGCTGCTGCGCAACACCGGTGCGATCCTGGCCGGCAACCTGGCCGAGTGCCTGCTGCTGGTCGGCCGGCAGGCCGAGGCGGCCGAGGTGCTGGCCGAGTGGGAGGGCGCCGGCCGGGCTGAGGCCCACGCCTCCTTCCTGCACCGGCTGCGCGGCGAACTCGCGCTGCTGCGCGGCGACCTGGCGGCTGTGGAGCGGCATCTGGCGCGGGCCGCGGCCGCGGTGGAGCAGGACCAGTCGCAGCACGAGGTGCCGGCCGCCCGGCTGGCGGTGGACCTGGCCGGCCGGTCCGGGCGGCCGCTGCGGGCCAGGGCGGCGCTGCTGGAGGCCCTGGACGACCCGTCCGACCCGAAGGACAGCCGGCTGCTGCCGCTGCTGGCCCGGGCCGCCGCGGTGGAGGCCGACTCGCGCGGGCTGCCCTCGGCGGACCAGGACCGCTCGGCGGTGCTGGCCCGGATCGCCGAGCGGCTGGCCGCGCAGCGCCCGGTGGTTCCGCTGCACCACGGCTGGGTGCGGCTGGCCGAGGCCGAGTTGGCCCGGGCCGCCGGCACCGACACCCCGTCGCACTGGCACGCCGCGATCGAGCCGCTGCGGGCCACCGGCCTGCCCTATCCGCTGGTGCACGCGCTGCTGGGGGCCGGCGGAGCCCTGGCGGCGGCCGGGCAGCGCGAGCAGGCCGGGGAACTGCTGCGCGAGGCCGCCGAGTTGGCTGACCGGCTGGGCGATGCCTGGCTGGGCCGGGAGATCGACCGCCTGATCGACCGGGTCGGGGTGGCGCGCACCAGGCCCCAAGCGCCCGTGGGGGCGCCCATGGGGGCGCGCGCCGAGCAGAGTGAGCCCGATGGTGCTGCCGCGTTCCATCTCACGCCTCGGGAGACCGATGTGCTGCGCCTGTTGACGCAGGGCCGCACCAATCGCCAGATCGCCGAGGAGCTTTTCATCTCGCCCAAGACGGCCAGCGTCCACGTCTCCAACATCCTTGCCAAGCTGGAGGTTTCCGGCCGGGGCGAGGCCGCGGCGCTGGCCCACCGGCTGCGGCTCTTCCCGGCCGCCGAGCCGTTGCAGCCGGTCGGGTCCGGCGCGTAGGCGGCGCATGGACGCACGTGTCCCCCCGCGCGTGCTCCCGCGTGTGCGCTACTCCCAACCGGGCCGATCTGGTGGAAGCGGGTGCATATCCCTACTCTCGGACCATTACTCTAAGTTGAGTGTATGTGTCATTGAGTGACCAGAGTGGTGTAGGGTCCCGGCTGGGAACAGAGGGGGAGGTGCCGGGTGAGCCCCAGGTCTGACGGTGTGTCGACCGCGCCGCAGGCGGACGCCACCCGCCTGCCCCTACTGGTCGGCCGTCGCCTGGCCCTGCTGCTCGGGGTGCTCTGCCTCGGGTATGCGCTGGGCGCCGCCTTCGGCTGGGGCTCGCATCCGCTGGCGCTCTTCATGGGCGACTTCGGGCTGGCCGGCGCCGCGCTGGCGGCCGCCGTCTCCTGCCTGATGCGCGGCTGCACGGTGCCCGGGCAGACCCGCGGGGCCTGGCTGCTGTTCGGCCTCTCCTCGGCCACCCTGGCGGTCGGCAACGGCACCTGGGGCTGGTACGAGGTGGTGCTGCGCACCCCGCTGCCGCAGGACTCGATCGCCGACTACGCCTTCCTGCCGTTCGCGCCGCTGGCCGTGCTGGGCCTGCTGGTGCTGGCCCAGCGCCCGCGCGGCGCGGCCGCCTGGCTCTGCCTGCTGCTGGACGGCTGGATGGTGGCCGGCTCGCTGTTCACGCTCAGCTGGAGCCTGGCGCTGGGCCACACCGCTGAGGGCGAGGTGGACAACCCGCTGCGGCTGGCGCTCGGCCTGGCCTACCCGGTGCTGGACATCATGATGGTCTCGCTGGTGGTCGGGATGCGGTTCCGCTGCCGGGAGGGCAACCGGGCCGCGGTGCACAACGCGATGCTGGGGCTGGCGGTCACCGTGGTGTGCGACGCGCTCTACAGCTCGCCGGCGCTGCGCGACAGCTACCACTCGGGGGAGATCCTGGACGCCGGCTGGTTCACCGGCTCCCTGATCCTGGCCTACGCGCCCTGGACGTCCCGCTGGCGGCGCCCCAGCCCGCGCCGGCTGCATCCCGCGGGCGGCGGCCTGCCGCGCCGCCGGGTGGCCTCCACCTTCAGCGCGCTGACCCCGTACGCCGCGGCCTCGGTCTGCTGCGCCGGCATCCTCTACAACGCCCTCGGAGGTCGTCCGATGGACCGGGTGGTGATCGTGGTCGCCTGCACGGTCGGCCTGGCGCTGATCGTCCGCCAGGGCATCATGCTGCTGGACAATCTGTCGCTGGCTCAGGAACTCGCCCAGAAGGAGGCGCACTTCCGCTCCCTGGTGCAGGGCTCCAGCGACGTCATCATGATCATCGGGGCTGACGGGGTGCTCTCCTACGTGTCGCCGGCCGCGCTCGGCGTCTACAGCCGGGATCCCGAGGAGCTGATCGGCGGCCGGCTGCTGGACCTGGTGCACCCGCAGGACGCCGAGCGGGTGGTCGGCGAGGTGCGCCGGTTCCTGGCCCGCAGCCAGCTGCTGGCCAGGCGCCCGGAGGGCCACCCGCCGGCGCCGGCCGCGGCCCGCCCGGGCGAGCCCAGCGCCCGGGTGGAGTGCCGGATCCGGGCCGGCGGCGGCGAGTGGCTGCACGTCGAGTCCACCGTCAACCGGTACCGCGACGGGCTGATCCTGAACAGCCGGGACGTCACCGAACGGGTGCGGCTGCAGGCCCAGTTGCAGCACAACGCGTTCCACGACCCGCTCACCGACCTGCCCAACCGGGCGCTCTTCGCCGAGCGGCTGCGGGCCGCGCTCGGCGGCGGCCAGGGCGGTGGCGATCCGCACGGCGAGGGTGCCCGCGAACACCCGTACCGGGATGCCGCGGTGGCCGTGCTCTTCATCGACCTGGACGGCTTCAAGGCGGTCAACGACACCGCCGGGCACCAGGCCGGCGACCAACTGCTGGTGCAGGCGGCCCGGCGGCTGCAGGCCACCGTGCGCGTCGGCGACACGGTCGCCCGGTTCGGCGGCGACGAGTTCGCGGTGCTGGTCGCCGGGCAGCTGGGCCGGCTGCGGGTCCAGGAGCTGGCCGAGCGGCTGCGGCACGCGCTCTCCGAGCCGTACTGGATCGGCGGCGCCGAACTGGGCGTGGCCGCCAGCATCGGGATCGCCTTCGAGCCGCAGTGGGCCGAGCCGGACGCGGCGCCGGCCGACCCGGCTGTGCTGGCCGACGAGCTGATGCGCGACGCCGACCTGGCGATGTACCGGGCCAAGTCGGAGGGCAAGGGCCGGGTGGTGCTCTACAGCCCCGGCATGCGGGCCGACCTGGACCGGCGCAAGGAGCTGGACACCCGGCTGCGGGCCGCGGTCCGGGAGGGCGGCTTCGCGCTCTACCACCAGCCGGTGGTGGACCTGCGCACCGGCGCGGTCACCGGGCTGGAGGCGCTGGCCCGGTGGCGCTCGGCGCAGGGCCTGCTGCTCACCCCGGCGGAGTTCCTGCGCGGCGCCGAGCAGGGCGACGCGGCCACCCGGTTCGCCCGCTGGCTGCTGGAGCAGGCGATCGCCCAGGCCGCGCTGCGCGGGGCGGACGACGGCGGGCCGGGCAGCCGGCCGGGCTCCGGCGCGGTGCCGGTCGCGGTGCGGCTGAGCGCCGAGCGGCTCTGCGCGCCCGGGGTGTACGAGACCATCGCCGGGGCGCTGCGGGACAGCGGGCTGCCGTGCGGGCGGCTGGTGATCGAGCTGGCCCGGCTCTGCCCGGACGGCACGGCGGACGAGCTGGGCCGCCGGCTGGCCGCGCTGCGCCGGCTCGGAGTGGGCACGGCGCTGGCCGGGTTCGGCACCGGCAGCGGCTCGCTGGGCTCGCTCGCCAAGCTGCCGTTCGACGGGGTGAAGCTGGACCGCTCGGTGGTGCAGGAGGTGGCCGAGTCGCCGCGCAGCCGGGCGCTGGCCGGCCATGCGCTGCGGCTGGGCCGGGAGCTCGGCCTGGTCACCGCCGCCGAGGGGGTGGACCAGCCGCGTCAGGTGACGGTGCTTCAGGAGCTGGGCTGCCGGCAGGGCCAGGGGCTGGCGTTCGCCCAGCCGCTGGACGAGTTCCGGCTGCGGCGGGCCCTGGTGCGTAGGCTGTATCCGCTGCCCAGACCGGTGGGAGCGGTCTCGGCCCGGCATGCCTACCTCTCGGCGGCGGACGGCCGGCCGTCCATCGTTGGTCCGCATGGTGAGACTGCCATCCCGCCTGCTTGACACTGGATGCCGGTCGGGAGGAAGGTCGGTGCCATGCGCACCCGAATTCTCGTACTTGGCGGGCGCGTCGGCTGAGCGGGCCACAGATCGCCCCACTCGACACAGACCGACGCGCCACCCCTCGCATGCCCTTGGGCACGAGGGGTTTTTTGTTGCTGTCGCACCGATGAACACCGCGTGACACACCGTTGCCCCTCCCGCTCGTTCCATCCGAAAATGGGATGAAGCGGACAGCCGAACCGGCGAAGGAAGACAGGCAGATGACCGAGCACACGGCATCCCCCCGCCGCGGGGACCACCCGGCCGCCCCCTCCCAAGGCACCCCCGCGGTCGTCGAGACGATGACCGGCGCGCAGTCGCTCATCCGCTCCCTCGAAGCCGTGGGCGCGGACACCATCTTCGGCATCCCGGGCGGCGCCATCCTGCCGGCCTACGACCCGCTGATGGACTCGGCGAAGGTCCGCCACATCCTGGTCCGCCACGAGCAGGGCGCCGGCCACGCGGCCACCGGTTATGCGCAGGCCACCGGCAAGGTCGGCGTCTGCATGGCCACCTCGGGCCCGGGCGCCACCAACCTGGTCACCCCGATCGCCGACGCCTACATGGACTCGGTGCCGATCGTGGCGATCACCGGCCAGGTCTCCTCGGCGTCGATCGGCACCGACGCCTTCCAGGAGGCCGACATCTGCGGCATCACCATGCCGATCACCAAGCACAACTTCCTGGTCACCGACCCCGCCGAGATCCCGCAGGTGATCGCGGAGGCCTTCCACATCGCCGCCACCGGCCGCCCCGGCCCGGTGCTGGTCGACATCGCCAAGGACGCGCTGCAGGCCACCACCACCTTCCGCTGGCCGGTCGAGATGGCGCTGCCCGGCTACCGCCCGGTCACCAAGCCGCACGCCAAGCAGATCCGGGAGGCCGCCCGGCTGCTGGTCAACGCCAAGCGCCCGGTCCTCTACGTGGGCGGCGGCGTGCTCAAGGCGCAGGCCACCGCGGAGCTGCGGATCCTGGCCGAGCTGACCGGCGCGCCGGTGGTCACCACCCTGATGGCGCTGGGCGCGTTCCCGGACAGCCACCCGCAGCACCTGGGCATGCCCGGCATGCACGGCAGCGTCCCGGCGGTCACCGCGCTGCAGAAGTCCGACCTGCTGTTCACCCTCGGCGCCCGCTTCGACGACCGGGTCACCGGCCGGCTGGACTCCTTCGCCCCGGGCGCCAAGGTGGTGCACGCGGACATCGACCCGGCCGAGATCGGCAAGAACCGCCCGGCCGACGTGCCGATCGTCGGCGACGCCCGCGAGGTGCTGGCCGACCTGATCGTCGCCGTCCAGGCCGAGCACGAGGCCGGCCACCAGGGCGACTACGGCGACTGGTGGGCCAAGCTCAACGAGTGGAAGAAGACCTACCCGCTGGGCTACGACCCGGCCCCGGCAGGGGAGTTGTCGCCGCAGCAGGTGATCGAGCGGATCGGGCAGCTGGTCGGCTCGGACGCGATCTACGCGGCCGGCGTGGGCCAGCACCAGATGTGGGCCTCGCAGTTCATCAGCTACGAGAAGCCGGCCACCTGGCTCAACTCGGGCGGCGCCGGGACCATGGGCTACGCGGTGCCGGCCGCGATGGGCGCCAAGGCGGGCCGACCGGACACCGAGGTCTGGGCGATCGACGGCGACGGGTGCTTCCAGATGACCAACCAGGAGCTGGTCACCTGCGCGCTCAACAACATCCCGATCAAGGTCGCGGTCATCAACAACGGCTCGCTGGGCATGGTCCGCCAGTGGCAGACCCTCTTCTACAACCAGCGGTACTCCAACACCGTGCTGCACGCCGGTCCTGACCACGACGGCGTCGCCCCGCCGCCGCAGGGCACCCGGATCCCCGACTTCGTGCTGCTCTCCGAGGCGATGGGCTGCGTCGGCCTGCGCTGCGAGCGCCCCGAGGAGCTGGACGCGGTGATCAAGCAGGCGATGGAGATCAAGGACCGCCCGGTGGTGATCGACTTCATCGTCCACCAGGACGCCATGGTCTGGCCGATGGTCGCCGCCGGCACCAGCAACGACGAGATCCAGTTCGCCCGCGGGGTGCGCCCCGACTTCGGCGACGACCTCGACTGACGCCCCAACGGACCAAGGGAACCCCAGAAGCCATGTCCAAGCACACCCTCTCCGTCCTGGTCGAGAACAAGCCCGGCGCGCTGGCCCGGGTGGCCGCGCTGTTCTCCCGTCGGGGCTTCAACATCGACTCCCTCGCCGTCGGCGCGACCGAGCATCCGGACGTCTCCCGGATGACCATCGTGGTCAACGTCGAGGACCTGCCCCTGGAGCAGGTCACCAAGCAGCTCAACAAGCTGGTCAACGTGATAAAGATCGTCGAGCTCGACCAGTCCGCTGCGATCCAGCGGGAACTGGTCCTGGTCAAGGTCCGGGCGGACAACGAGACCCGGTCCCAGGTCGTCGAGATCGTGCAGCTCTTCCGCGCCAAGACCGTGGACGTGTCGCCGGACGCCGTGACCATCGAAGCGACCGGCAGCTCCGACAAGTTGGAGGCGATGCTGCGGATGCTGGAGCCCTTCGGCATCAAGGAGCTGGTGCAGTCCGGCCTGGTGGCGATCGGGCGCGGTGCCCGTTCGATCACCGACCGGTCGCTGCGCGCCCTGGACCGCAGCGCGTAGTAGCGCCTCCCCTCAAACCCCTTAACCCACGCGTACGGTGGCTGGACACCGACGCGATACACCCAAGGAGAAAGCCCACCGTGGCCGAGCTGTTCTACGAAGACGACGCCGACCTGTCCATCATCCAGGGCCGCAAGGTCGCGGTCATCGGCTACGGCAGCCAGGGCCACGCCCACGCGCTGTCGCTGCGTGACTCGGGTGTGGACGTCCGGGTCGGCCTGAAGCCGGAGTCCAAGTCCCGTGCGGCGGCCGAGGAGGCCGGCCTGCGGGTGACCACTGCGGCCGAGGCGGCCGCCGAGGCCGACGTCATCATGATCCTGGTGCCGGACCCGGTCCAGGCCGACGTCTACCAGGCGGACATCGCCCCCAACCTGAAGGCCGGCGACGCGCTGTTCTTCGGCCACGGCCTGAACATCCGCTACGGCTTCATCAAGCCCCCGGCCGACGTCGACGTCTGCATGGTCGCCCCGAAGGGCCCGGGCCACCTGGTCCGCCGCCAGTACGAGGAGGGCCGCGGCGTGCCGTGCATCGTCGCGGTCGAGCAGGACGCCACCGGCAAGGCCTTCGACCTGGCGCTGTCCTACGCCAAGGGCATCGGCGGCACCAAGGCCGGCGTCATCAAGACCACCTTCACCGAGGAGACCGAGACCGACCTGTTCGGCGAGCAGGCCGTGCTCTGCGGCGGTACCGCCGCCCTGGTCAAGGCCGGTTTCGAGACTCTGGTGGAGGCCGGCTACCAGCCGGAGATCGCCTACTTCGAGTGCATGCACGAGCTGAAGCTGATCGTCGACCTGATGTACGAGGGCGGCCTGGAGAAGATGCGCTGGTCGGTCTCCGAGACCGCCGAGTGGGGCGACTACGTCACCGGCCCGCGGATCATCACCGACGCCACCAAGGCCGAGATGAAGCAGGTCCTCGCCGAGATCCAGGACGGCACCTTCGCCAACACCTGGATCGCCGAGTACAAGGCCGGCCTGCCCAAGTACAACGAGTACAAGAAGGCCGACTCGGACCACCTGCTGGAGACCACCGGCCGCGAGCTGCGCAAGCTGATGAGCTGGGTCAAGGAGGCCTGAGCCGGCAGCCGGCAGCATGGGGACGGGACCGTCCGGGCGGTCCCGTCCCCGCTGTACAAGCCGTCTGGTCCCGTGCGGGTGATTTCGCCGCACGGGAGCAGGAAACCCCCCGGTCCGTCGATACACTTCCGAGTGCGCGTCAGGCCCACAGCGTCGTGCGTCTATCCACGCGGCATGCCACCAAACCCCCATGTCCGCCGGACCGCAACGAGCCGGTCACGCCTCCCACGTGTCTGCGCCGGCCGATGCCCGCGGCGGGGAGAACCGGACAGTAAGGACGAACTGTCGTGAGCACTGTCACTTCCAAGAACGCCGTGGTGCTGATCGCCGAAGAGCTGTCGCCGGCGACCGTAGACGCCCTGGGCCCGGACTTCGAGATCCGGCACTGCGACGGAGCCGACCGCACCGAGCTGCTGACCGCCATCGCGGACGTCGACGCCATCCTGATCCGTTCCGCCACCCGGATCGACGCCGAGGCGCTGGCCGCCGCCAAGAAGCTCAAGGTCGTCGCCCGGGCCGGCGTCGGCCTGGACAACGTGGACGTCTCCGCCGCCACCAAGGCCGGCGTGATGGTCGTCAACGCGCCCACCTCCAACATCGTCACCGCCGCCGAACTCGCCTGCGGCCTGCTGATCTCGGTGGCCCGCAACATCGCGCCCGCGAACGCCGCGCTCAAGGCCGGCGAGTGGAAGCGCAACAAGTACACCGGCGTCGAGCTGGCCGAGAAGACCCTCGGCGTGGTGGGGCTGGGCCGGATCGGCGTGCTGGTGGCCCAGCGGATGTCGGCCTTCGGCATGAAGATCGTCGCCTACGACCCCTACATCCAGGCCGCCCGCGCCGCCCAGATGGGCGTCAAGCTGCTCTCCCTCGACGAGCTGCTGGAGGTCGCCGACTTCATCACCGTGCACCTGCCCAAGACCCCCGAGACGATCGGCCTGATCGGCGACGAGGCGCTGCACAAGGTCAAGCCGACGGTGCGGATCGTCAACGCGGCCCGCGGCGGCATCATCGACGAGGCGGCCCTGCTCAGCGCCCTCAAGGAGGGCCGGGTGGCAGGCGCCGGCCTGGACGTCTACGCCAAGGAGCCGTGCACCGACTCCCCGCTCTTCACCTTCGACAACGTGGTGGCCACCCCGCACCTGGGCGCCTCCACCGACGAGGCGCAGGAGAAGGCCGGCATCTCGGTCGCCAGGTCGGTCCGCCTGGCGCTGGCCGGTGAGCTGGTTCCGGACGCGGTCAACGTGCAGGGCGGCGTGATCGCCGAGGACGTCCGGCCCGGGCTGCCGCTGGCCGAGCGGCTCGGCCGGATCTTCACCGCGCTGGCCGGCGAGGTGGCGGTGCGGCTCGATGTCGAGGTGCGCGGCGAGATCACCCAGCACGACGTCAAGGTGCTCGAACTCTCGGCGCTCAAGGGCGTGTTCGAGGATGTGGTGGCCGAGACCGTGTCCTACGTCAACGCCCCGCTGTTCGCCCAGGAGCGCGGCGTCGAGGTGCGGCTGACCACCAGCAGCGAGAGCGCCGACCACCGCAACGTGATCACCGTGCGCGGCACCCTGGCCAACGGCTCCGAGATCGCCATCTCCGGCACCCTCTCCGGCCCCAAGCTGCAGCAGAAGATCGTCGGCGTGGACGCCTTCGAGGTCGACATCGCGCTCACCGACCACATGGCCTTCTTCAAGTACGACGACCGCCCCGGCGTGGTCGGCACCCTGGGCCGGATCCTCGGCGACGCCGGCATCAACATCGCCGGCATGCAGGTCTCCCGTGACGGCACCACCAATGACGTGCTGGCCTCGATCACCGTCGACTCCCAGATCCCGCAGGAGGTACTCGCCGAGATCGCGGCCGAGATCGGCGCCAAGTTCGCCCGTTCGGTGGATCTCGGCTGACGCCTTCTCAGCCCCCGGGGCCCGGACCGCGCTGCGCGGTCCGGGCCTTGTCCTTCGGGGGGAGTCGGGCCCGTTCGCGGTCGGCGTCCGGAGTGCCGTCGTCTCAGATACTAGGAAATCCAACTAAATGTAGAGACAGCCGCCGGGCGCGGGCGTACCGTGAAATGGCACCCGGTGTACCCGCTCCCGGACCCACCGTTCGTCCGGCGAGCCGCGGGCCGTGTGTGCACGTACGCAGTGCGGCGGGCGATCCCCGCCAGGCGTACCACCCCTCCTCTTTCCTCCTCCGACGCCGCTGCGGCGTCCGTGAACCCAGGAGCCCGGTATGCCCCTCACCAGCAACCTGCACGCCCGCGACAACGCCCCGGCCGCGGCCGGCGCCACCGCGGCAGCCCGCCGCCGCCGGCGCGGCCTCGCCCTCGCCACCCCCGACACCAGCGCCGCCTGCGCGGCCGCCCTGCAGCGCTCCCTGGACCGCCGCGACAACGGCGGCTCCACCGGCCACTGAGGTCACCCGGCGGGACGGGCCCGGCGGCGTCACCGGGCCCACCTGGCGACCAGCGTCCACGGCGATCCTGGACACGTTCGGGTGATTTCGTGGTCGGATCCGCCGGGTAGCCTTGGGGGCACCGCCAGAATCTCTCGCATGGGAGTGATGATGAGCGTCGAACCGTTCCCGGAGTGGCTGCGGCCACCGGTCGGCGGCTGGACGGCCGAGGATCTTGATCGGCTCCCAGACCTGCCTCCGCACACGGAGCTGATCGACGGGAACCTGGTTTTCAGGAGTCCGCAGTCGCGGTTTCACTACTGGACTGTCCGGTTGCTGGAGAACGCGCTGATGGCGGTGATCCCTCCCGGATGGGACGTCAGCCGCGAGTTCTCGGTGGTCCTGGGGAAGCGGAACCGGCCTGAACCGGATCTGATGGTGGCTCCGCTTCCACCTGACGCCGCTGCTGAAGAGACGTGGCTCAGCCCCGGTGATGTGCTGCTGGCGGTCGAGGTGGTTTCCCCGGAGTCCAAGGAACGCGACCGCGTGATCAAGCCTCGCAAGTACGCTGCCGCCGGCATCCGCTACTTCTGGCGCGTGGAGAGCGACGAGGGTCGTCCCGTGGTGTACACCTACGAGCTCGACCCGGCCACCAACAGCTATGCCACGACCGGGATCTTCCACGACCGACTCAAGGTTGATCACCCGTTCCCGCTCGACATCGCCCTAGCCATCCGTCCGAATAGTGGACCAGAGATGTCATCACCTGGGACGCCGGAGTAGCGTCTCCCACATGTCTCGCACCCTTCGTCTCGCAGTGATCCCCGGTGACGGCATCGGCCAGGAGGTGGTGGCCGAAGGTCTCAAGGTGCTGACCGCCGTCCTTCCCTCCGGCGTCAAGCTGGAGACCGCCGAGTACGACCTCGGGGCCCGGCGCTACCACGCGACGGGGGAGACCCTGTCGGACGAGACGCTCGCGTCGCTCAAGGAGCACGACGCGATCCTGCTCGGGGCGATCGGGGATCCGTCGGTGCCGTCCGGGGTGCTGGAGCGCGGGCTGCTGCTGAAGCTGCGGTTCGCCTTCGACCACTACGTCAACCTGCGGCCGGGCAAGCTGCTGCCGGGGGCGAAGTCCCCGCTGGCGGGGCACCAGCCGGATAGCGCGTCTTTGACACGACCCGAGATCGACTTCGTGGTGGTCCGCGAGGGCACCGAGGGCCCGTACGTGGGCAACGGCGGCTCGCTGCGCACCGGGACCGCGCAGGAGGTGGCCACCGAGGTCAGCCTCAACACCGCGTTCGGCATCGAGCGGGTGGTCCGGGACGCGTTCCGCCGCGCCGCCGCCCGGCCGCGCAAGAAGCTGACCCTGGTGCACAAGAACAACGTGCTGGTGCACGCCGGCCACCTGTGGGCCCGGATCTTCCAGCAGGTCGCCGCGGAGTACCCCGAGGTCAGCACCGACTACCTGCACGTCGACGCCGCGACGATCTTCTTCGTCACCCAGCCCGAGCGGTTCGACGTGATCGTCACCGACAACCTGTTCGGCGACATCCTGACCGACCTGGCCGCCGCCGTCACCGGTGGCATCGGCCTGGCGGCCAGCGGCAACATCAACCCCTCCGGCGCATACCCGTCGATGTTCGAGCCCGTGCACGGTTCCGCCCCGGACATCGCGGGCCAGGGCAAGGCCGACCCGACCGCCACCGTGCTGTCGGTCGCCATGCTCCTCGACCACCTCGGCTACGCCGCCGAGGCCGCCCGGGTCGAGGCGGCGGTCGCCGCCGACCTGGCCGGGCGCGGCCCGGACGCCCGCAGCACCTCGCAGGTCGGCGACGCGCTCGCGGCCCGAGTATCCGGCTGACGGGCCGGCTGAGAGGCACTCACAACCCCGACAGCTGTTCGGCACGGCCCCTGAGATGCGACTATCAACAGTGGGTCGTGCCGTTCTGCGTTCACGCACACATGGCGGCTCGGCCCTGACCAACCCCACGGTGAAGGACTGAAGCCATGACCACGCCCACCCAGGCGCCCATCACGTTCGAGCTCAAGCCCTCCGCGCACCCGCTGCCCGCGGCCGAGCGCGAGGCCCGGCTGGCGAACCCCGGATTCGGCCGGATCTTCACCGACCACATGGTCACCATCCGCTGGACCGAGGGCCGCGGCTGGCACGAAGCCCAGCTCACCCCGTACGCGCCGATGGAGATCGACCCGGCGAACATGACCCTGCACTACGGGCAGGCCATCTTCGAGGGCCTCAAGGCCTACCGCCAGCCCGACGGCTCGATCGCCACCTTCCGTCCGGAGGCCAACGCGGCCCGCTTCCAGGCCTCGGCCCGCCGGCTGGCGATGCCGGAGCTGCCGGCCGAGGCGTTCGTGGAGGCCGTCGAGCTGCTGGTCCAGCAGGACCGCGACTGGGTGCCGAACCAGCCGGAGCAGAGCCTCTACCTGCGTCCGTTCATGTTCGCCACCGAGGTCGGCCTGGGCGTCCGTCCGGCCAACGAGTACATCTTCATCGTGATCGCCTCCCCGGCCGGCGCCTACTTCCCGGGCGGCGTCAAGCCGGTCTCGGTCTGGCTCTCCGAGGAGTACGTGCGCGCCGCGCCCGGCGGCACCGGCGCGGCCAAGTGCGCCGGCAACTACGCCGCCTCGCTGGTCGCCTTCGCGCAGGCCACGGCCCAGGGCTGCGACCAGGTGGTCTGGCTGGACGCGGCCGAGCACAAGTGGATCGAGGAGATGGGGGGCATGAACCTCTACTTCGTCTTCGGCGAGGGGGAGAACGCGAAGGTCGTCACCCCGGCGCTCTCCGGCGCGCTGCTGCCCGGCATCACCCGCGACTCGCTGCTCAGCGTCGCCGCCGACCTCGGCTACGCCACCGAGGAGCGCAAGATCTCCACCGACGAGTGGAAGCAGGGCAACGCCGACGGCACCCTCACCGAGGTCTTCGCCTGCGGCACCGCCGCCGCGATTACCCCGGTCGGCTCGGTCAAGTCCACCCGTGCGGACTGGACCGTCGGCACCGGCGAGCCCGGCCCGGTCACCATGCGCCTGCGCGAGCGCCTGCTCGGCATCCAGGCCGGCACGGTCGAGGACACCCACGGCTGGCGGCACCCGATCGTCAAGGCCTGACGACGCACCGCACCCGGGCGCCTCGCCAGAGCGGGGCGCCCGGGTGCGGCCTCCCCGCCCCCTTCTCCTTCTCCCTCGACACGGGTGCGCTCTTCCGTCGGACACCCGTCCCGGATCGCGAGACATCCCGACCCACTCCGTGAACCTGTGCAAGACTGCAAGCGTGTCCTCGCTTTCGCTGATTATTAGCAGCAGGCGCGCCGGTCCGCAGTGACCGTTCCGTGGTGAACCCGCGGGGCGACCACCGTGTCCTCAGACCCGCGCGCAGACCTCTCGCACCCGCGAGGGGTCTTTTGTTTTGCCCGGTCGGCCCACCACACGCCGACCGGGCAGGACCCGGAACCCCGCCCCCGCCCAGCAGGCGGGGAACGGTTTCCGGGTGGCGCGCGGGAGGGCGGACAGTGGAGCCGGGGGACTCGAATACCGGCAGCAGCAACTCTCTCCCCGAACGGAGAACCCAGAGCCATGACCGACGGCAGTGCACGCCCCGACGACAGCTTCCACGTGTTCGACACCACTCTGCGCGACGGCGCGCAGCGCGAGGGGATCAACCTCACGGTGGCGGACAAGCTGACCATCGCCCGGTATCTGGACGACTTCGGGGTCGGGTACATCGAGGGGGGCTGGCCGGGGGCCAATCCCCGGGACACCGAGTTCTTCGCCCGCGCCCGGGCGGAGCTCGACCTCAAGCACGCCCAGCTGGTCGCGTTCGGCGCCACCCGGCGGGCCGGCGGCAGCGCGGCGGACGATCCGCAGCTGGCCGCGCTGCTGAACTCCGGCGCCCCGGTGGTCACCCTGGTCGCCAAGTCGCACGACCGGCACGTGGAGTTGGCGCTGCGCACCACGCTGGCCGAGAACCTGGAGATGGTCCGGGACAGCGTCAGCCACCTGAAGGCGCAGGGCCGCCGGGTCTTCATCGACTGCGAGCACTTCTTCGACGGCTACCGGGCCAACCGCGACTACGCCCTGGACGTGGTCCGCGCCGCGCACCAGGCCGGCGCCGACGTGGTGGTGCTCTGCGACACCAACGGCGGGATGCTGCCCGGCTCGGTGCGGGAGATCGTGGCCGACGTGCTGGCCGCCACCGGCGCCCGGCTCGGCATCCACGCCCAGGACGACACCGGCTGCGCGGTGGCCAACACCCTGGCCGCGGTGGACGCCGGCGCCACCCATGTGCAGTGCACCGCCAACGGCTACGGCGAGCGGGTGGGTAACGCCAACCTCTTCCCGGTGGTCGGCGCCCTGGAGATCAAGTACGACCGCCGGGTGCTGCCGCCCGGCAAGCTGGCCGAGATGACCCGGATCTCGCACGCCATCGCCGAGGTGGTCAACCTGACGCCGTCCACCCACCAGCCGTACGTCGGCTTCTCGGCGTTCGCGCACAAGGCCGGTCTGCACGCCTCGGCGATCAAGGTGGACCCGGACCTGTACCAGCACATCGACCCCGAGCTGGTCGGCAACACCATGCGGATGCTGGTCTCCGACATGGCGGGCCGGGCCTCGATCGAGCTCAAGGGGCGGGAGCTCGGCTACGACCTCTCCAGCGACCGCGCGCTGGCCGGCCGGGTGGTGGCCCGGGTCAAGGAGCAGGAGCTGCAGGGCTACACCTACGAGGCCGCCGACGCATCCTTCGAACTGCTGCTCCGCGACGAGGTGTTCGGCCGCCCGTCGGAGTTCTTCACGCTGGAGTCCTGGCGGACCATCAGCGAGCAGACCCCGGACGGTGCGGGGGCCAACGAGGCCACCGTGAAGCTCTGGGCCAAGGGCGAGCGGATGATCGCCACCGGTGAGGGCAACGGTCCGGTGGACGCCCTGGACAAGGCGCTGCGCGCGGCGCTGGAGCGGATCTACCCGCAACTGGCCCACTTGGAGCTGGCCGACTACAAGGTCCGCATCCTGGAGGGCCAGCACGGCACCGGCTCGCGCACCCGGGTGCTGATCGAGAGCACCGACGGCACCGGCAGCTGGTCCACCGTCGGGGTGGCCGACAACGTGGTCGCCGCCTCCTGGGTGGCGCTGCAGGACGCCTACACCTACAGCCTGCTCAAGGCCGGTGTCACCCCGGAGGACTGACGGGCACTCAGTAACCGACCAGCCGTCAAAAAGGGGCCCCGCACACCCGCGGGGCCCCTGCCACAAACCAGTGGCTACCGCAGACGAGCCAGCAGTGCGTGTTCGACCAGGGTTATGAGGGCGCTCTTGGCGCTGTCTCGGCGGCGGGCGTCGAGGGTGATGATGGGGGTGTCGGGTCCTAGTTGCAGTGCTTCTCGGACTTCGTCGGGGGTGTGGGCCTGGTGGCCGTCGAAGCCGTTGAGGGCGACGACGAAGGGGAGCCCGGAGTTCTCGAAGTAGTCGAGGGCGGGGAAGCAGTCGGCGAGGCGGCGGGTGTCGACGAGGACGACGGCGCCGATGGCGCCGCGGACGAG
The DNA here is from genome assembly GCF_029892145.1 of Kitasatospora sp. GP30. NCBI lineage: Bacteria > Bacillati > Actinomycetota > Actinomycetes > Kitasatosporales > Streptomycetaceae > Kitasatospora > Kitasatospora sp. GP30. The sequence continues at coordinate 5,632 of NZ_JARZAH010000051.1, read as the reverse complement.
GTCGTCCCACATGAACCAGAAGCGGTCCTGGCCGGGGGTGCCGAAGAGGTAGAGGATGAGGTCTTCGTCGAGGGTGATGCGGCCGAAGTCCATGGCGACGGTGGTGGTGGTCTTGCCGCCGGTGTGGGTGAGGTCGTCGATGCCGGCGGAGGCGCTGGTCATGACGGCTTCGGTGCGCAGGGGGTTGATTTCGGAGACGGCGCCGACCAGCGTGGTCTTGCCGACGCCGAAGCCGCCCGCGACGACGATCTTCGCCGAGGTGGTGGCCCGGGTGGCGGGGCTAGAGCTTGCGAAGTCCACTGAGGACCCTTTCGAGCAGCGTGACGTCGGGCTGGTTGCCGGATTCGCCCCCGGCGGCGGGCTGGTGGATGGCGACCAGGCCGGCTTCGGCCAGGTCGGCGACGAGGATCCGGGCCACCCCCAGCGGCAGCGAGAGCAGCGCGGACACCTCGGCCACCGACTTCACCTCGGTGGCGCAGAGGGTGCAGATCCGCTGGTGCTCGGGCAGCAGCGTGGCCAGGCGATCCTCGTCGACATTGGCGGAGACCAGCGCCTCCAGGGCCAGTTCGTACCGCGGCCGGGTGCGACCCCCGGTCATCGCGAACGGCCGGATCAGCGGACCGGCGTCCTCGTCCTCGGACTCGTCGTAGGACGGTGCCGGGGCGGGGGTGGGCCGGTAACCCGGTGTCGGCTGGGGTACGGCCTGCGGCATTCCCTGGGCCTGGGCCTGCTGCTGGTACAGCTGGTCCTGACTGCCGAGCTGGCCGTACTCCTCGCCGTACTGCGGTTGGCCGTAGCCGAGACCCTGCGCGGCGCCGGGTACCCCGAACGCGTCATGGCCGGTCCCCGGATACGGCACGCCGTACTGGCCTTGGCTTTCGTCGGGCGGTGTCACGGTTCCTCTCCTCACAGGATGCTGCGGTGCGGTGCGACGTGCGTGGCGCGGCCGGTGGTGCGAGGGGCCGTACAACGCCCGAAGCCGAGTCCGCCGAAGCGGACCCGGACCGGGCGGCTGGATACTACAAGTACTACGGAGCTGACGGCATGCCAGCACCGGGGTGGTGTCTGACACAACATCAGCACGCGGCGGACGCCTCAGTGCAGGAGGCTGCCCTGGAGTTCCGCGCGCAGGGCGGGAGTGAGGACGGCACCGGCCCGGTCGACGAGCAGGGCCATCTCGTAACCGACAAGGCCGATGTCGGAGTCGGGGGCGGCCAGTACGGCGAGCGAGGACCCGTCGCTGACAGCCATCAGGAAGAGGAAGCCGCGCTCCATCTCGACCACGGTCTGGTTGACCTCGCCGCCCTCGAAGATCCGGCTGGCGCCGGAGGTGAGGGAGGTGAGGCCGGAGGCGACCGCGGCCAGCTGGTCGGCGCGGTCCCGGGGGAAGCCCTCGGACATGGCGAGCAGGAGCCCGTCAGCGGAGACCACCACCGTGTGCGACACCCCGGGGGTGTTGTCCACGAAATTGGTGATCAGCCAGTTCAGGTTCTGTGCGGCCTGGCTCATCTGAGTCAACTCAACGCTCCTGGTGGTTCGAGCCGCCGAAGAGATCGGTGCTGTTGTTCGGCTGTCCCAGCCCGGTCCGGCCCGGCCGGGACATGTCTTGGGGGTCGATCCGGAAGCTTCCAGTGGTGCTCGGGTCACCACTCGCGATGCGAGCCTGCTCGACACCGCGACGCAGGTTGGTCAGGCGTCCGCGCACCTCTTCGGGGCTGCGGGAGACCTGCGGTCCGTCGACGCTCGCGGGCTTGGCGTTACCGGGCACCAGGTTCTGCTTGGGCACCCGGCGCGGCAGACCGGCACCGGTCACCCCACCGGCGGCCGGCTCGCGCAGCTGTTCGGCGCGCTGCCAGCTGTCGTCGTTGGCGCCCTGCCAGGCAGCGGTGGTCGGTCCGGTGGGACCGGAGGCACCCAGCCCGGACACCACGTGGCTGCGCGAGTCGTCGCCCGCCATGCCGGAGGTGTCCTTGGCACCGGTGAACCAGTTCGGCTGCTCGCCGCGGTTCGGGGCACCGATCGCCCGGGCGCTCGGCCCGGCGCCACCGGCGGCCAGCTGCTCGCCGGGGCGGCGCTGCGGCAGGCCGGAACCGAGCACGTTCTGCTGCCGGTTGGCGATCGGGGCAGCCGGGGCAGCCGGGGCAACCGGAGCGACCGGGGTCGCCGGCGGCTGGGGCGCGGCCGGCAGCGCCGGGGCCTGCTCGGGGTACGGGTGGCCGCCGGCCCGCTCGGCGGTCCGGGGCGAGAAGCCGTCGAACCGCGCGGGCTCCTGGTAACCCTGCTGGTACTGCTGGTACTCGGCGTACTGCTGCGGCTGTGGCTGCTGCTGCTCGCCGTAGTAGTTCTGCTGGCCGTACTGGTCCTGGCGGGTGGCCTGACCGTAGCCCGGCTCCGCGTAGTAGCACTCCTGCTGGTACGGCTGCTGCGGCGGCTGCGGCTGCTGCTGGTAGCCCTGGTACTCCGGCTCGCTCTCGACGAACTCGGCGTCCACGTACTCCGGTTGCTGGCCGTACCGGTCCTGGTGGCCACCCTGCTGCGGGTAGCCGCCGGGAGCGAACTCACCCGGGCCGTCGGTGCGGCCGGGCTGCTGGGCCGGCTCCTGGAAACCGGGACCGGACTCCAGCACGTTCTTGCGGCGCTGCTCCAGGCGCAGCGTGCGCTGCATCGAGTCCAGCGCGGGGCTGAAGCCGCCGGAGTTGTCGCCGGCCGACAGGTTGTCGTCGAAGCCGAGCTCGGCCGCGGTGGGCTGGGCCGGGAACGCGTCCTGCCCCCACTGGTCGGCGCCCTGGTCGTTGAAGATCCGGGAGACCGTGAACTCCTCCTCCGGCTCCGGCATCGCCCGCATGTGGGTGAGGCCGGCCGGAAGCATGACCAGCGAGGTGGTGCCGGCCGACTCGCCGGAGGGACGCAGCTGGACCCGGATGTTGTGGCGGTCGGAGAGCCGGCCGACCACGAACAGGCCCATGCGGCGCGAGATCGAGGCGTCGACGGTGGGCGGATCGGCCAGCTTCTCGTTGATCTCGGCGAAGTCCTCGGCGCTGAGGCCGATGCCCTTGTCGTGGATCTCGACCAGCACGCGGCCGTCCGGCAGCCGGGCCGCGTTGACGCTGACCCGGGTCTGCGGGCTGGAGAACGAGGTGGCGTTCTCCAGCAGCTCGGCGAGCAGGTGGACGAGGTCGGTCACGGCGGCGCCGACGACCTCGGCCTCCGGGATGCCGGAGAGCTCGATGCGCTCGTACTGCTCCACCTCGGAGGCGGCGGCGCGGAGCACGTCGACCAGCGGCACCGGGGTGTTCCAGCGGCGGCCCGGCTCCTCACCGGCCAGAACCAGCAGGTTCTCACCGTTGCGGCGCATGCGGGTGGCCAGGTGGTCCAGCTTGAAGAGGTTCTCCAGCTGGTCCGGGTCGGCCTCGTTGTTCTCCAGGTCGGTGATCAGTGCCAGCTGGCGCTGGATCAGGCTCTGGCTGCGGCGCGACAGGTTGGAGAAGATCGCGTTCAGGTTGCCTCGGAGCAGGGCCTGCTCGGCGGCGAGTGCGACCGCCTGCCGGTGGACCTGGTCGAAGGCCCGGGCCACCTCGCCGATTTCGTCCTTGCCCCAGAGGGCGATCTCTTCGACGTTGGTGTCCACCCGGTCCGGGTCGGTCTTGGAGAGCTTCTCGACCAGGTCGGGCAGGCGGTGGTTGGCGATCTGCAGCGCGGAGGTGTTCAGGACGCGCATGCCGAGGATCATCGAGCGGGCGATGAAGCCGGTGAGCAGACCGGCCAGGGCCAGCGCGCCGATCACGATCGCCGAGTTGAGGATGGCGTCGGACTGGGCGTTGTCCTTGGTGTTGGTGGCGTCCTGCACCACGCTGTCGAGCAGCGCCGACTCGGTGCCGCGCAGCGGCTTGATGTGGCTGTCGGTGGCCTGCAGCCAGTTGGCCGGCACCAGACCGGCCTGCTGGGAGGCCGCGAGCTCGGCGGCGGCCTGGGCGTCGCCGTTCTGGTGGCCGATCTGGGCGGCGTCCGAGAAGCCCATGGCGAGGCCCATCAGGCCGCTCATGGTCGGCAAGGTGGCGCCGTCGGGCATCCGCAGCGGCGCGTTCTTGTCGATCGCGTCCTGGGCGACCAGCTGGTTGGCGTAGGCGCCCGCGTCGGCGGGGCTGGAGCCGTTGGTGAACTCGGTCATCGAGACACCCTCGAGCTTCGCCGAGACCAGCAGGTCCTGGATCAGGTCGGAGTTCTCTTCGTGGGTGTTGCGGTCGATGGCCGAACCGACCATCACCTGCAGCATCAGGTCGCGCTGGCTGGAGGCGGAGGCCTTGGCGAGCGAGATGGCGTAGATCGCGCGGCCGCGGGCCACACCGGCGGCACTACCGGTACCGACGGAGTTGTCGAAGGCGAGCAGCGGGTCGATCATCGCCGAGTACGCGGCCTGGGTGGCGCTGGCGTACAGCTCGGGCTTGTAGGCGTTGTCCCGCAGGTGCTGCAGGTTGGCCAGGCCGACCTGGGCCGAGTAGTTGCGCCGGGCCAGCTCGGCGTCGTTGTCCTTGACGACGGCGTTGTAGGCGGCGGTGTACTTCTGCAGGTCCTGGTCGGTGATGCCGCGGTACTTGGCCACCTGACCCTGCGGGTCCGAGCCGGTGGTGAGCGGGATCATGGTCAGGTCGCGCTCGTTCTCCAGCGCGTCGGCCAGATCGGTGGCGGCGCGGGCGAGCTCGGCGGCCTTCTCCTCATGTGCCGCGCGTAGATAGCTGCTGAAGGAGCTGTTGACACGCATGCCACCGAAGACCAGGCCGATGACGACCGGGATCAGCAGAATGGCGATCAGGCGGGTCGGCACTCGCCAGTTGCGGAAGGCCAGGAACTCGTACCGACTGCCGGAGCCCTGGCGGTCGTCGCCGTTCTCCAGGGTCTCGGTCGCCGGGCCGGGGGTCGGACGGGCGCCGTTCGGCCCGCCGGGCAGGCCCTGCTGCTCGGACTTCGCCGTGAAGGCGGAGAAACCGGCGTTGCTCTGGGCGCTGCGGTCATCGCGGGGCTCGGGGCGCCGCTGCGGGGTGACTGGCTGCTTACGCCTCACTCGACAACAACCTCTCGGCCGCTCAGCGGCCATGGATCAATCCAGCGGCTTACCCCGGGCCGCAGCCCGCTGCTGGGTGGAACTGCCTGTGGTGACTTCGGGGTAGCTGGAATTTCAGCACGTGCAAGGGGAGGGGACAAAACAGGCCCGGTGGGCTGCCCGCCGGAGAACAATTCGGACATACGTCCACAGGGCCGACCAATCAGCCAGGACTCATGAGCCGAGCGCACTCGAACCACTACGCTCGGTGCAGAAAACGTCCGAAATGCCTACCGAACCGTTATGCGATACACAGCGGGGACCTCGATCCCGAGGTCCCCGCTTTCCGTTACCGCAATCTGGCGAGCAGTGCGTGTTCGACCAGGGTTATCAGGGCGCTCTTGGCGCTGTCTCGGCGGCGGGCGTCGAGGGTGACGATGGGGGTGTCGGGTCCGAGTTGCAGTGCTTCTCGGACTTCGTCGGCGGTGTGCGGTTGGTAGCCGTCGAAGCCGTTGAGGGCGACGACGAAGGGGAGCCCGGAGTTCTCGAAGTAGTCGAGGGCGGGGAAGCAGTCGGCGAGGCGGCGGGTGTCGA